>JBEIQF010000221.1:0-5879 GCA_040376635.1 Halobacteriovoraceae bacterium | reverse complement strand
TGTTTCATTGAAAGAAAGTTTGCTGTTAAAACTGTCGCTCCTGAATCACATAAGACTGAATGGGATGCTCTTCCAAATCCTAAAGCATGTAAGACTCTTCTTGATAAAGATAAATCAGGCGGATCATCAACAGTCGTTCCAAACAGAGAAGAACCAGTAGTGGTTGAAGAGAATGATGATGAGAAATCACCTCGTAACTACAAAGCAGAAACATGTAAGTGGGTTTCTGATCTTCCTCGTAAAATCGTAAACGGTCCGGGGTGTGGTGGTAAGAGCCGCAGTAAAATGTGTACGGGTTATGTCGTTTGTGAGCAAAAAACTGGCGGCGGGAAATTCATCCGTATGTCGACTTGTGGAGCTGACAAATGCGGAAGCTCTGATGAGGACGCTGTGAGATGTACGAAAGACATGGGTTACTTCTCGCAGAAACCAGCAGGCGAGTCGAAGCTCTTTATGTCACCTAGACTTAAATCGATCCTGTCTGGATCTTCGGAGCAATAAGATGAAATACCTATTAATCATGCTTCTTTCAGTAAGCGCTTTCGCGGACACAAGCCGTGATGTTTTTATCCGCGGAAAAATCGGCAATCAATTTGATGATCAGAAAGTAAAGATCATCGATTCTGAAGGCCAGACTTATTTTCTCGCTCGCCATCTCTTTCCAAAAGATCTGACAATCAAGCAAGGTCAGTCTTTCGCGATTGAAGTGCATGAGAAAGAACTGAATAATGTGAAGTTGCTCAAAAAATGAAAATACTTTTTTTATTCTTCATCATGGGTACTGCACACGCAGGTCTTTTTGATACTTTTCAATGTAAAAAAGAGCTCAATTCACTTGCGTCTGAGTGGCGCGCAACTGGCAAATGGGAACAGCAATATCTCGATGGTCTTGATAATACTTTCTATTCGTCCCCAACCGATAAAGTGGGTGAGTGGGTAGTCACAAAACAAATCGTTGATGGTTCTGCGATGTCGAAAATCTCCCAGAGTGGTCGCATTGAAGTGAGCTTCAAGGGTAAGAAGTGTGAGAAAGACTCAAAAGCTTATCCACATCCGGCACCTCCAGCCCATTTGAAAACTGATAAAGACATTGAAAGTTTTGTGACTTCTAAAAAAGAAGGCGTGATCTATATCTGGTCTCCCCGCATGGTCCTATCTCAGAAAGGCATTGCTGAAATCAAGAAGGCGAGTGCCAATCTTAAACTTCCGGTTCTTGTCCTTCTCGATAAAGAAGTGAGTGGAAAAGAACTCAAAAAACTTCGCAAGGCACTTGGACCTGTTGATACCGCGCAGATCGACTCATTCGAATTCAGAATGAGGAATGTCGGACAACACTTTCCTGCAGTATTAGTTTTTAAAGATTCAAAGTTCTTACCTGGGATAAAATATGGTTATGAAAAGAGCGATCGCTATCAGTCTGACGTTACTAACATGCTCAGCGCAGGCAAATAATCTTTGTACACTTCGACCAGCGAGTGCTGAGAAGACTGTAAAGATCAAAGGCGTGCCAGGCTTCTTCTTTAAGGTTCACCCTGATGGTGACATCATCTCTTTTATTGAGACTGAACATAACACGATGATTGATCTCAATACCGGAAAGGAGATGCCTACGGTTGGGAACATCGATCCTGTGTGGTCACCTGACGGGAAATTTCTTACTCACCCGGGCGGAACTGAAGAAGGTGAAGATCCAAAGAAGGCGGGAGATCAGGAACCCGGTCTTCAATTTTATCCGGCGAGCAAAATTATTGAAGCAACAAAAAGTGGTAAACATAAAGAGCTGAAGCCCGCTCACTCCCCGCTACCAGGTGTTTATCAGTCAATCGGTGTGAATAAAGACGGTACGTACAATATCATCTCGGACGCTGACGGTATCAGTATGGGGAACTTCTCATACTCAGACCAGAGTGGTCCGAAACTCAACGGTGCTATTTCAAAACCCTGTGCAAACTTCTCGGAGATGGGAACAGACCTTCCGATGATCTCTAAAGACGGCAAGTTTCTTTCTGCTTACGATCAGAAATCAAAATCAACTAAGATCTATAAGCTCCACGGTAAAGACTGTGAACTCGCCCTCGATCTTGGCTACGGCACAGGAAAAGTTTCTTTCAATAAAGATTCAAGCCAGATTGCTTTTCACGTGGATCAGTTCGTTGATTTCGAAGATGGATATTTCTCTGGTGTAGGTAAGGATAAAGTTAAAAACGTTGTCGTGTTGAATCTTGAAGAAACGTCTGACGGAAATCTTAAACCAACTTCATGGGCCCTTGCTTCTCAGAATACAAAACCAGGTGATGGTGGTTACTATCCGGATTATGATAAACACGGAAACCTCTATTTCATGGAAGACATTGGTAACAACTTCCAGTTTGTGAAAGTGGCACCAAAGGATCTTGAATTCCGTGAGATGGAACCAAATCTTTTATTTGGTAAATCTCACGTCCACACTGCTGAATGTGAAGCTTCTGAAGCTACAACTGATATCCTGGCAAAAATGTGGAAAGACGTTTGTGCTAAAGAATCAAATCTTCCACTTGATGCATTCCCAGAATTAACGATGGCGATCGATCCTGTTGAATGTAAAAAGATGGTTGAAGAGTTTTATGTCCCATCTCTCGGAACAACAAAAGAAGAGCTCCTGAAAGCATGTCCACAAAAGACCTACATTGCTCCTAAGCAAGTGGGTGAGTGGAACGTTAACCAGAAGCTTGAAGCAGAAACGCTCATCAAAGCTAAGTGTCTTGCCTGTCACCGTACGCCAAAAACGTTCGATGCAACTGATTCACTCTATGTAAAGACGGGTCCATCAACTGGTGAAGAAGAAGAGATCACGTATAAGAAAAAACTACCTGCATTGAATCTCGATACGATGGATAAAAATCTCGCGGGCCAGATGTTGATGGCGATTTCCACTGGAAAAATGCCGAAGAAAGAACCGCTTACTGCTGAACAGAAGACTCTTGCTTCTCACTACTTCCAAAAGCGCATGCTTGATATGCCGGAAGGCGGAGACTACAACGACTTCCTTTCAGTTCGTCGTTACTCAGAAGAGAATCTTGAAATCGAAAGAAAGAACGTTCTCGCTCAATACCCTCAATCAACTCCTGAGATGAAAGAGATGGTGATCAGTATGGTTGATTGTGTTTACGGTCAGAAAAATTGCGGGCCTTATATCACTACAACAACGAATACTGCGACTGCCGAAGCTCAGAAACTTCCGGAAGCTGAAAGAGCTGCCTTCATAAATGATAAAGTGATGGAAGTGAGATGTTCGAACTTAATTGAAGTCACACCTCAACAATGTCAGGACTGGAACCGCGCACGAGCAAAACCACAAAAATAACTTTTGAATGAAGAGATAAAAAAAGGGCCCATTCGGGCCCTTTTCTTTTTCGAGAATATGAAAAATCAGAATTACTTAACTTTCCAGTAGTACTCAATCACGAGACGTTTTTCGAATGCGAATGGAATATCTTCAGCAAGTGGTCTTGCAACCATTTTTGCTTTCTCTTTCTCACCAGAAGCTTCTTTCGTAAGGAAAGCAGGAACTGAAGAGATACGAGGGCGAACTTTCGCCTGAAGGTAGTTACCAGATTTAGCACCTGTATCAGAGATCTCGATTACGTCGTTCGGCTGAACTTGGTAACCAGGAACGTTTACAGTCTTACCGTTAACTTTGATGTGCTTGTGTGAAACCATCTGACGAGCAGCTGGAGTAGACGGAGCCCAGTTAAGACGGAAGATTACGTTATCAAGACGTGATTCAAGATTGATGATCATTGTATCAACCCATGAAGCTGTCTTAATTTTCTTAGCGTTCTTAACGTAGTTACGAAGCTGAGATTCACGTAGACCGTAGTTGAACATTACTTTCTGTTTTTCTACTAGACGAACAGTATAGTCAGAAAGTTTTTTACGTTGCATACCGTGCTGGCCTGGACCGTACGGTTTTCTTTCAAGGGCACCAGCTTTACCTAGACCCGGTAGTTCAACACCTAGACGACGTTGAATTTTGAAGCGAGCACGCCCCATGTCGATTTTTGCCATAAATTTCTCCTTTAGGCATAGCAGGAAACAATAAGATTGATATCTCCAAACAGGGAGCCTGCGTCCTCACACAATTTGAGAGAGTGGGAATAATAAAGAAAACTACGCAAAATGGCAATTTTTATGCGTTTTATTATTCCTGACCATTAGCATTAGCGGCAGAATCGTCTTCCTTGTATTGTCGCCTCGGAATTTGGCCTGATATTATCAGGACTACTAAGAGGGCCCATATGAAAGCAATTGCAGTTTTTATCGTTCTTATCGCACTGGCAGTGGGTACTTACCTGAATCGTACTGATAACACGTCTGCTGAGGTTAAGGATACGGTTGAGACCAACCTAGCTGCCCCAGTGAGAGAAAGCGCTCTCCCGGCCAAAAACAGGCCTGATATCGGAATCCCGACAAATACGAACACACCGCTTTAAATACAAAAGGCTCCTTACGGAGCCTTTTTTATTGATCAATTTCTTAGAATCTTATTTTCCCTGTAGCTTATGAAGAAGGTTACCCATCTCAATCGCTGCCATAGCTGCGTCCCAGCCCTTGTTGCCGGCCTTCGTCCCAGCTCTTTCAATGGCCTGCTCGATCGTATCAGTTGTCACCACACCAAAGATCGTTGGAACTTTCGTTTTTAATGATACGTGTGAGATGCCTTTCGCTGTCTCAGAACACACGTAATCGTAGTGAGACGTTGAGCCTCTGATCACGGCACCTAAACAGATCACAGCATCGTATTTGCCAGTTTCAGCTAGCGTGAGAGCTGCTACCGGGATTTCAAATGCGCCTGGTACCCAGATTTCATCCACGTTTGATGGATTAACGTCATGGCGAACAAGGCAGTCATGAGCGCCACCAACAAGCTTAGAAACGATGAAATCGTTAAAGCGAGCGGCAACGATAGCAATTTTTAATTTTGAACCTGAGAGTGATCCTTCAACTTTCATAAAAAATCCTTCTTATTGATTAAAGAGATTCTGCTTCAAGAGATGGCCGAGCTTGATCTTCTTTGTGAGAAGGTAGTGGGCATTCTTGTTATTAGCATTGATCTCAAGAGGCTCGCGCTCGATATTTTTAATACCAAGTTTGTTCAGGGCCTCAATTTTTTTCGGGTTATTTGTGAGCATCTTGATGCCGTTAAGTTCAAAGTAACGGAGGATCTGAGCGGCCATTGTATAGTCGCGAGAATCAACCGGGAAACCAAGGTGAAGATTTGCTTCCGCAGTATCCATTCCCTTGTCCTGAAGCTGGTAAGCTTTCACTTTATTGAAGAGACCGATGCCACGGCCTTCCTGACGAAGGTAAACGATTGCACCAGAACCTTTCTCTTCGATGAGTTTCATTGATTGAGCAAGCTGATCACCGCAGTCACAACGGAACGATCCGAAGATATCGCCTGTGAAGCATTCAGAGTGAAGGCGAATGAGCGTTGATTCTTTTTTCAAAGTAGCGAGATCACCTTTAACGATGGCCACGTGCTCTTGCTTAAGAAACTCAGAGCGGAAAATGAACATCTGGAAATCACCAAACTTCGTCGGGAACGGAATGCTCTCAACAGTTGAGATGAGGTTCTCAGTGTTCTTTCTGTATTCGACAAGATCAGCAATCGAAATCATTTTGATGTTGTGTTTATCAGCAAGCTCACAGAGCTCAGGGAATCTTGCCATCGAGCCATCTGGATTCATGATCTCACAGATCACTCCCACCGGAGAGAATCCTGCGAGGCGGGAAAGATCAACAGAAGCTTCAGTGTGGCCCGGACGCTCGAGAACACCGCCATCTTTAGCGATCAGAGGGAAGATGTGACCAGGGCGAACGAAATCATCCGCAGTCGT
>JBEIQF010000279.1:0-4545 GCA_040376635.1 Halobacteriovoraceae bacterium | reverse complement strand
GAGAAAGATTACCGTTTCAAAAAGCGTTGTGAAGAACTAGCAATTGAAATGAACATGAACTACCAGGAACTCAAAGCTAAGATCGAAGCGTACTACCGCGGAGAGAAGGTTAAGCTTGAGAAAAATATCCGTGTGTTCATGAATGAAGTACGCAGAACATACATGGCCAATCAAAGATTAAAACTAAGCTACGCTTAGATAAAATAAGAAAGGCTCCTTCGGGAGCCTTTTTTTTTTGCTAAAAAATCTCAGATCTCTGAATCATCCAGTTTACGGATTCAAGCCGATGTAAAAATTTGTTTCGTGGAATGTATTTTCCACCAAACTGTTCAACTACCGGAGTCACCATCTGCGTATCAAGCCATTTAATGCCCTTAGACTTCAGATGTTGAATAAGAGAATAGAGGGCCAGTTTCGAAGCATTTGGCTCTTTGGTGAACATGGACTCACCAGAGCAGAAGTCGCCCATGATCACGCCGTAAAGGCCCGCTACGAGCGTTTTATCGTTCCATACTTCCACACAATAAGCTTTCTCATGATCAAAGAGTCTCTCATAACCCTGGATGATTTCCGGTGTGATCCACGTTGAGGATTGGCCCCGTCTTGTCGCAGTTGCGCAACCTTTGATCACTTCTATAAATGTAGTGTTGTAAGTAACGGTATAAGGATTTTTTTTCAGGAACTTTTCAAAGGATTTTGAAACGTGGACTTCAGAAAAATCGAGAATGCCTCGCGGATCAGGTGAAAACCACGCAAGTGGAAAATCAAGGGAGATCGGCCACGGAAAAATTCCGCGAGTGTAGGCAGCAATGAGCGTATCAATTTCAAGATCGCCGCCGATTGCGACTAGTCCGTCTTCTGTGGCCTCTTCAACCGGTGGAAAGACAACTTTTCTTTTCACGCTTTCAAAGCTTCCAGGAGGATTCTTGCCATGTCACCGGCAACAGTCATCGAACTTTGCTGATCACGAGCTTCAACACCTTCAGGCCAAACGTAAGGGGCAACTTCCATGAGGTCAGCACCAGTTATCTTGAAATCTTTAGCGAGGAGGCGAATGATCGCAGCACAATCAGTAGGAAGGAGCCCTTCTTTTTCTGGTGTGCCGGTAGCCGAAGCATATTTCTCGTCGAGAGCATCAATATCAAAGCTGATATAGACTTCTTTCACGCCGAGTTTTTTATATTGATCGCGGATCTTTTTATAAGTTTTTTCAACGCCCCATTTGTTCACTTCATGCGACCAGAGCTGCTCAACACCGACTGTGTCTTTCCAGTATTTCTTTGTCTTCGCTGAAGAACGAATTCCCACCTGAACAATATGGTCTCTTGAAGCAAGATCTTCAAGGATCTGGAATGTCCAAGTGCCGAAGCAGATATCGATCCCCATTCTTTGTTGGAGGAGATCCGTGTGAGCATCAAAATGAAGTACTGCCGCTTCCTTGATATTCTTTCTTGAATCAAGCCAGGTTTTCACAAGCGGATAACTTGTTGAGTGATCGCCGCCGAAACCAAGGATGCGTGCGGTAGGAAATTTTTTATAAAGATCTGAAAGAGCTTTCTCAGCAACACTCAGTGGTGAAACCGGAAGCTTATTCACTTTTCCGTATAAAGCTTTCTGACAAAGCTTGATCGTTTTTTCATTTAAATATTTATCATGCAGAAGGTGAGGGATGACTCTCACGTCACCAAGGTCAATGAACTCACTTCTTGAATCAAGAATTTCCTGTCGAAGAACGAGTGGTCCCCAGTTTGCTCCACGCTGAATACCGCCGCCGTTATCAGAAGGAATTCCCAGTACCCATGGTTTTTCAGGAGAGAGTTTCTCGAGAGACTTGGCCCATTTCGCCTTCGCTTTCTCGATATCTTTTGTCCCATAATAGGCCATTGTGAGTTTTTCTTTTTTCTCTTTCCCTGAACTCACAGTGAAAACACCAGAACCAGGTAAAGTTAAAAGTTGTGGAATATCTTTCAAACGAGCACTCCTTTAATCCATTTTTTCTGCAGAATTTCTTTCTCGTATTTCAGAAAGAATTCATTCTGGGACAACTTCAAAAAATCAGAGATAACAAATTTCTCAAATTCTAAGATTTTCTGATCAAGATCTTTTTCCACTCCAGCGATATGACTTGTTTTCCACACCTGAGGAAATCCATGCCAGTTGTCGGTGAAGGGTTCTTTTTCAAACACATCCAGAAAAGCAAAGCTCTGCGGATGTTTAAGTAAGTATTCTCTTAGAGCTGTTTCATCTACCAGTTTACCACGGGCACCGTTAATGAAGAGTACCTCTGGTCCTAATTCTTTGAAGAAACTGTTAGAAAAATAGTGTTTCGTTGTCTCATTCAAGCTCATGGCCGAAATGATCACTCTGGCTTTTGAGATGTTGCCTTTAGACCAGTGATCAAGGCAGCCGTCCTTGAATGGATCAACCTTCGTCACTTTCATCCCAAGAGTTGTGAGAGTGTCGGCGATGATTTTCCCGATATGGCCGTAACCAAACACCCAGACGTCTGTTCCTTTCAGAAGAGTCCGGTTCCATGTTCGTTCTTTATTCCAGGTAATGTGCTGAGGAAGTTCGAGCAGTCCTTCAAACAATGCACCGATGGAATACTCCGCTACTGCTTGCGCGCGTATGGTGTGTCCAATCACCATAGGGATGTTCTTCCAGAGGTCGTGTTCCGCAGTAAAATGATCGTAACCAGAATTGGGATGAACGATCAGTTTCGTATGCTGAAGGACTTTAGGTGGAAGTTCTTTTAGTTGAGTATGCGTGTTCGTAATAAGGATTGTGTCGACTGGCCGAAATTCAGATAACGAGCAGTAATTTAAGGACCCGATATTACGGATCATATCCGCCTCTACGCTGAGAAAATCTTTGCTCTGGTAGGGTGAGATATGTGTGCGAATTACCTGATACTCATTCATCATTCCAAACTAGCGTAAACGGGCCCAAAAGTGTATAAGTGAACCACTATGATCACTATTAAATCGGCCCGCGAAATCGAAGTTATGAGAGAGTCTTGCAAGATGGCAGCAAAAACGCTCCATTTTCTTGGCAAAAATCTCAAAGTCGGCATGAGCACGGAAGATATTAACAAAATGTGTCATGAGTATACGATCAAGCGCGGCGGTATTCCTGCCACTCTTGGTTATCATGGATTTCCCAAATCACTTTGTACTTCTCGTAACGAAGTTATCTGTCATGGAATTCCTTCTCCCAAAGAACATCTGAAAAACGGCGACATCGTAAACCTTGATGTGACGACAATCTGGAAAGGCTTCCACGGTGATTTAAATGCAACGTTCTTAATTGGCGATGTAAAACCGGAAGTGAAGAAACTCGTTCAGGTTGCTCACGAATGTATGATGGCGGGTATCTCTGTCTGTAAACCAGGCGCACACATCGGTGATATCGGTGCAGTGATTGAAGAGATGGCGCACGGACAAGGTTTCTCAGTTGTTCACGAATATTGCGGCCACGGCATTGGAAGAAAATTCCATGAAGAGCCACAAGTTGTTCACGTGGGTAAGAAGGGCACTGGCGCAGAGATGCGTCCTGGTATGACATTCACAATCGAGCCGATGATCAATCTTGGTAAACGTCACTGCAAGCTTCTGGATGATGGCTGGACAGTTGTGACGAAAGACAAGTCCTGGTCAGCTCAGTTTGAACATACAATTCTCATCACTGAAAGTGGTCATGAAATCCTGACACAATTCTCTCCTGAAGAGTGGACGGACGCTGATGACCAAATTTAAAGACCTCCTTACAAATAAAGCATTCAATACACGCATTGAATTTCCGTCTGTTTCAGTGGCACTTAAAAAGCATACACTCGAAATTAGTTTTGATTCAAAAGATGTTGTGAAAAACGCCGGCTACATTGGCGATATTAATCCTTGGCTCTCTTCATTATGTTTTCTCATCAAGGGTAAACCCCTTGCTGAAATCTCTCACTTAAGCTGGAAGGTCTGGGACAACGTTTTTAAAGATGAGCAGCTCTACTGGGATTTAAAGCAGGAAGAAGAGCATCTCTTTTTCAATGAGGCCCTCGAACTTCTGAAAGCATCTCTTGATGTTTTCCGTGGTCGTGAATATCTCTACCAGGAAACATCTCCTCTCGTGTGCCGCTGTTTTGGTATCCGCGAATCAGATATCCTGGATCATCTTCAGAATGAAAAAATGCCGACTCTTGATACTCTTGCCGGAGTTTCAAAAGCGGGTATGGGATGCAGATCGTGTGTCCCTCAGCTCAAGCGCTGGTTAGTTCTTCACGAAACAAAAAAACATTCTCACCATTACAAAGACCGTGCAGTCTCTGAGTGGCTTCTGGAAATTGATTACATGCTTTCATGTTTTCCAAAAGCAGAAGAATTTAAAATGGAAGTTCGTAGCTTTAAAAATGCACAGGTGATGATTTCATTTGATAAGGAAGTCAGTCAGCTTGAGGAAGAAAAGACAGCGAAAGAACTTCAGGATTTCTTACGTGCTTCTTTAGACGAAGGTTTAACTTTCTTTTTGAGACGAGCGCGACACTTTTCAAAAGCT
>JBEIQF010000465.1:0-2225 GCA_040376635.1 Halobacteriovoraceae bacterium | reverse complement strand
GATGACAAACTCTCAATTCAAGGACCAATTGCTTTCCCGAAGTCCCTTGAAGTTGATTGTTCTAAAACAACTCAATTCGCAACTTCCTTTCAATTAATTGCACCAGCAACCACACAAGTAAAACCAATCAATCTAAACTCATCTCTCAGTTACTGGAAGATGAATAAAAAAATTATCAATGAGCTCAAGGCAGACTCATACTCTGTTCCTGCCGATTGGAGTAGCGCAAGTTATCCTCTTGCGTTTGCGGCCCTCAATCATGCCATTCATTTTCCTGGTCTTCACTTCGACGAGTTTCAGGCCGATGCTAAATTTCTTCAGATCCTGAAAAAATACAATTCTGTTACTGAATCCAACGAAGGTCTCAGAGTGTCTCCTGCCGAACTGGAAGGAAACCTTGAGTTTGATGTTTCTGATGCTCTGGATTTAGTTCCTACGCTTGCTTATTTTCTGTCTCACATAAAGGGACGGCATGTTCTCAAGGGAATCGAAAATCTGGTTCATAAAGAAAGTGATCGTTTATCTGAAGTGATGAAACTGATGAAAGTTTTTGAGCGACATTCAGAAGTTAAAGAAAATGCCCTCATTATCGAAGGTCATCACAAGTTAATTGATAAAGAGCAGCATCTTAAGCTTCCGGATGATCATCGAATGGTCATGGTAGGAACTTTATTTCTTCTCCATCATCAGGGTGGCTCCTTAACGCCGGCCGAAGCTGTTGATAAGTCTTACCCCGATTTTTTCAAGTTGATCAAAAGCAGTAAGTAAGGTTCAATTTTAGAATGATAAAGATTCTTTTGGGCCTTCTCTTGATGAGTACGATGGCATTTGCTGAAGAAGTGAAAATCTTCAGTTGGAATGTATTTATGCTTCCGAAGCCGATTAAATTCAGTCATCAGCAGGAGAGAACGGATCTTATTATCAAACTGATCAATGCAAGTGATGATGAAATCATTATTCTTCAAGAAGCTTTTTCAGGAGACTTCCGATCAAAGCTTTCTGAGCGAACAATAAAAAAATTCCCTTATCAGTATTACCTCGATCGTAAGACTTTCAGTTTTGATGTTTATGGTTCAGGTGTTTATTACCTTAGCCGCTATCCCTTAAAAGTTTTGGATGATGTTTATTATAATGATTGCACGAAGGCAGATTGTTTTGCCTCAAAGGGAACTTCGGTAGTTGAATTTACCCTTCCTTCCGGGAAGAAGATTCAGATTGCCGGAACTCATCTTCAGGCCGGTCAGAAGGAGCTTTCAAGAGACATCAGGATGAAACAGCTGGGACAGGTTAAATTGGCCTTGTCTTCTTTTGAGAAAGCTGGAGTTCCTCAGTTCCTGATCGGTGATCTGAATATCGATGCTATCCATAGCCCTGACTATAATAAGGCCCTCGGTTTCATGAATATGGTTTCCGGACCTCTTGAAGGCGATCTTACTTATACAAATGGATATCCTATTACTTGTTACGAAAAGCCAGGCGATGACACCAAGGAATGGATTGATCATATCTTCATGAAATCCAATGGATCATTGTCTCAGACCCTCCATAGAAAAGTGCGACCTTACCTCGGAAACATCAAGGGGACTGAATGTCCTTTGTCCGATCACTGGGGTGTTGAAGCCGTTCTTTCTCTCTGATTTTACTGTCTAAACTTTTGACACCCGCTGGCCTTTTTTCACTAGCCGCCATTTAGGTCAGGTAATCCGTTAAGATTCTTTCAAACTTGTTTGGAGAATTGGATGCAATTACCAGTAGTCGTATTTTTTACGCTTTTAACGCTTTCACCAGCTGTGTTCGCACAAGCTGCTCAGGAAAATACGTCGGTAGTTAAATCTGAAGAAACGGTAGAAGAGCTTATCAAACGTGCTATGGATGCCCGCGCATCAGCTAGATTCAATGAAGCTCTTGAGTTTTTCAGAAAGGCTGAAAGAATTCAGCCTCAGAATCTTGATATCCAGTTTTTTATCGGTCTTACACAATACAATCTTGCAGATATCATCGGTGCAGAAATCACATTAAGAGCAGTTCTTAGAGTCGAATCAAAATATGTAGACGCTAAAATCATCCTTGGTCGAGTTCTACTTGCGAAAGGTGAATTTAACGAATCAGAAAGACTCTTAAGAGAAGCTATTATTCAGACTCCGGATTATCTGGATGCATATGATGCTCTTGCTTCAAACCTTGCTGCTCAGAAAAAGTTCATGCAAGCAGTGAACGTTCTTGAT
>JBEIQF010000186.1:0-6619 GCA_040376635.1 Halobacteriovoraceae bacterium | reverse complement strand
GCCGTCGTATCTTATCGTTACAGTCCCCAAAAATTGAAAAATGCGAGTCCAGAAAAATACAACATGCTCAAATCAGTCGTGTTCGACAATGTAGAGTATACTTCAGCTGAAGCGTGCACGTCTCCAAAACGAACAAGTGATGCTTTAAAGCTCAAGGTTGCCGATAAAATCAAAAACTGGATTCCTACGGCTGATGAACTTAAAGTCATCGGCAATCGCTGTAGTCAGCGAGCAGTTGAAGATTTGATTGCACAAGGATATGCCAATCTTGGCGATAACTATTTTAAAAGTTGTTATGAAACTTCAGTTAAAAAGCAAACCGTCGAATTCCTGAAAAAAGAATTAAAGGGCATGCCTAATGAGAAGTTTCTCGAACCAATGATCAGGAATGCCGTTTCTGAAATAGCTCCGGATAAACTTCTGAAAATCACAACTGATGCTCAGGCATCTCATAGAAAAGCCTTCAGGGATGTTCTGAATAAAAAAGATTCTTTGGCCTGTGATCCAGGATTCCTACAGTATGGGAGTCAGAATTTTAGTAAAGAAGATCTGGGGTTTGAGAGTTATTACTACAAAGAAGGCTTAAACAAAGTCTGGACTGATGTTTGCGCTGCCAGAGCAAACAAGTCCTTCCAGGCCAATCAAATCATAAGATAATCAGCCACTTATCTTTGTGTCTTATCTTTATACGGCCCAGAAATAATTTACAACCTTATCACTCTCTCCTCTTGAATCTTCTATTATACCGGAATGAAAACTTTTATTCCTCTCCTCATGCTGGCCTCGCTTGTGTCTTGTAACGACAACCTGATGAAGCGATCAACAATCACCAACAACAACGAAGTGATTTCTAAATACTCATCGGGGTTGAAAGTTGAACGTGGAATCGTAGCAAATACTGAAAAAGCTGGTTCTGAATTAAAAGTAGATGGAGAAAACAAAGAAATTTCCACAGTTAAAATCAGCGAAAGATCAAAATCGATTATTATCCATGTTGATGGTGACCAGGTTTATAGATACGTCGAAACAAAAAATAACCTCACAGGATCCCTAACAAAAAAAGTTGTTATGGATTTTACCAATCCTCAAAGAGAACTAAGAGATCTTCTTAATTCAAATAAAGGAATGCTTTCTAATGATTTCCTGATTCTTAAAGGCACAGACTATGGTGACCTTGAATCTGATTCATATTCGTTGTCACAAGCCGCTACATACACATCAAGCTTCAATCTGAATAAGTCTCTGTGTGAAACTACAAATCGCATTTCAACTGAGAGCACTGTTAAGTTTGCTGATTCTGAGAGGACGATTACAACTGTGATTAACGAAACTTCTGTATGTGGAACTAAATATTCCAACAAGCAGATCAAGGCAATAGATCTGAAATCTATTATGTATTGTTCTTCGACTGATGAGGAAGAGGCAGAATGTAATCCAAACGAAGATCTTAGCTGGCTGACTTCAGACTTAAATTAAAAGACAAAAAAAAGCCCTCTTTCGAGGGCTTTTTAGTTTTAGATTTGAGAGTCGTGATTTCTTTCGTTCTTTTTCATGAACGAAGGAGTATCAAATTCATCTTCATCAAAATTAAAGAATCCAAGTTTCTCTGCGATTGACTTGATTCTAGACTCACGGTTCTGAGCAGCCTGAGCTGTCACGTTACCTTGAGGAGCTTCTGAGTTATCAAAGTGCTGGTACTCAGTACGCTCAACAACTGCCGGAGCTTTAGGAGCTACTGGAGCTGCTTCTCTTGTATTAACTTCGAAGTTCTTTTGAGATTCGTATTTAGAAGCTGCTGTCTGAAGCTTTTCTGCCCAGTTAATTTTAGGTTTAGCTGGAGCTTCTTCTTTAGCACCTTCAAGATCAAAGCTGATTTCTGATTTAACAGCGTAATCAGTATTCTTCATCTGAACTGGAGCCGGAGCTTCTTCCATTCTTGCTTCCATTACTGGAGCAACTGGAGCTGCCTGAACCGGAGCTTCCATTCTTGTCTCCATTACTGGAGCAACAGGAGCTGCCTGAACTGGAGCTTCATATCTCTGGATTACTGGCTGAGCGATTGGAGCTGGGCGAGCTGTCACGTAACCACCAGCATTTGCTTCTTTACGAGCAGTCTGAAGACCAGTTGCAATCACTGTTACTTTAACGTTTTCACCCATTGAATCATCGATAACTGTACCGAAGATGATTTCAGCATCTTCATCAGCAGCTTCCATGATCAACGTAACGGCCTGGTTAGTCTCATGCATAGTGAGTGATGAGTTACCAGTGATATTGATGATGATGCCAGTAGCACCGTCGATCGAAACATCTTCAAGAAGTGGAGAAGAGATTGCTTGTTTAGCAGCTTTAACTGCACGCTCAGCACCTGTAGCTGAACCTGTACCCATAAGAGAAAGACCCTTATTAGTCATAACAGTTGAAACGTCTGCGAAGTCAGCGTTGATGTGACCAGTGTTATTGATCAAATCAGAGATACCTTGAACAGCATTCAGAAGAACTTCGTCAGCAGCTCTGAAAGTATCAACGAGAGAAAGATTCTCACCAGCTAACTGAAGTAGACGCTGGTTAGGAATACAAATAAGTGAATCAACAGACTCTTCAAGAGAACGAATTCCTTCTTCTGCCTGACGAGAACGTTTCTTACCTTCGAACATGAATGGCTTAGTTACTACACCAACAGTGAGTGCACCCATTTCACGAGCAAGTTTTGCAATAACTGGAGCTGCACCAGTACCAGTACCGCCGCCCATACCTGCAGTTACGAAAACCATGTCTGCGCCATCAAGCACTTCAGATAGTCTTTCGTAATCTTCAATTGCAGCTTTACGACCAACTTCAGGATTTGCACCAGCGCCAAGGCCCTTAGTTACATTTCCACCAAGCTGAATTTTTGTACCAGCAAGGCTGGCAACAAGAGCTTGAGAGTCAGTGTTAGCAACAATATATTCAACGCCAACAAGGCCTGAACGGATCATCGTGTTTACAGCGTTACATCCGCCTCCACCTACGCCGATTACTTTAATCTTGGCGCCAGTAGGTTGGTTTTCATTGTCGGCGATATCGAACATAAGCAGGTCCTCCGAAATTTAAAAAATCTCTTTGAAAACGTTTTTTAAAGATTTTCCTAGTTTATCAAACATATCTGATTCGTCTTGCACTTTTTCATCTCTAGTTCTTGCTTCAGAAGCATGTTGAGATTCTTGTAAAAGTCCAAGCACAGTTGAGAATTTTGGATGTTGCATGGCCGTGGTCATGCCCCCAAAAGCAGATGGGTAACCGAGTTTAACCGGCTTTTCTAAAATATATTCTGCTAGTTCAGGTAAGTTCTTGATAAGTGCTCCACCGCCGGTCAAAACGAAACCGCCTGTGATCTCACCTTGCAAGTTCTTTTCCAACACTACTTCTCTGATCACAGCGAACAGTTCTTCGGCCCTTGCCCCAAGAACATCAGCTACAAAGCTCAATCCTACCTCACGAGGTCTGGTGCCAGAAAGGCCCTGAACAGTCAGGTAAGTTTCATTTAACTGGGCGTCTTTTAGGACCGTTCCGTGAGTCAGTTTGATTCTCTCAGCTTCATTATGAGGGATCTTCAAAGCGACCGCTAAGTCGTTCGTGAAGTGATTTCCTCCAAGTGGAATAATCTGAGAATGAAGAAGGCTGCCGTCTTTCCAGACAGCAACGTCTGTTGTTCCCCCACCGATATCGATGAGAACAACGCCTAGTTCTTTTTCTTCAGTCGTTAGAACTGATCTGGAAGATGCAATTGGCTGAAGGATGATTGAGTTAGCGTTAAGACCTGCTTGCTCAACACACTTAATGAGATTGTGGATAAGTGGAGTTTTACCAGTCACGATATGAACATTCACTTCAAGACGAGAGCCACACATACCAATTGGATTTTTAATTCCGACAGTGTTGTCGACTTTGAACTCCTGAGGAATCACGTGAAGAATTTCACGGTCAGATGGAATCAAAACTGCCTTCGCTGCTTCGATTACACGATCAACATCAGATTGATTAATTTCTTTATTTTTCACTGGTACAACACCAGAAGAGTTGAAGCAGTAAATGTGGTTTCCTGCGATTCCAATTGTTGCTGATTCAAGTTCTTCAATTCCTGCCATGAGTTTTGCTTCTTCAATTGAAGAGCGAATACTCTCGACAGTTTTTTCGATGTTAACTACAGAACCTTTTTTAAGGCCATGACTTGGGTGAGATCCCACACCAAGAATATCTAAGCTTTTGGCGGATTTTTGCGCGATGAGTGTGCAGACTTTCGTCGTTCCAATGTCTAATGCGACAATTACACTTTTAGTGCTCATGAGATTCCCTTCTCAATAACTCTTCATTGCTGATGAGAGCAGATTCATTCCGCTCTCTAAATTTTAGATTTTGTCAGAAAACTTGACAACAACCTTTTTCGAATTTACCAGGTTGATACTACTCGGGAAGCGTTTATTCTTTCCGACGTATCCTACAATCTTCGTAAGCTTACCTAATTTCTCTTCCCAAAGATCTGCCCCCATGAACACACTCGTGGCCTTTCCACCGAGAGCGAAGATGATAGTTAAATCGTTGTTTTTGCTTACGATAATTTCTGAAATTTGTTTTCGTAAATCAACTTCCATCTTCTTGATGAAATTTGCAAGATCTGTCGGGGCACTTCCCTCTAGCTGATCCATAGAAATCGCCAGAAGAGGAAGGTGATGAGTGAGACGTTTCTCAGCTTTCATCAAATTTTCATAATGAGGCTCATACATTCTGGCATTATCACCAAGAATGGCAGAGTAATGTTCTTCGCCGTTTGGCTTGTACACTTGAACTTTTGCCAGAGGCTCAGGACATTCAAAATTAATTCGAAGTGTTCTGATCACTGGATTGTATGAAATGCGATAATCCGAAAGGAAGTATTTCTCATCGAGTTTTTCGTTGAGGATTTTCTCTTTCACATCTCTCAGAGACTGCGACTTCTCAAATTCCTTCATCAGGATTAGCGTAAGCATTCCTGAGGACTTAGAAGGACACTCCCCAAAATACGTTCGGTAATTGATGTTTTTCTGAGTAAATTTATCAGGAACATTTGATCGGGCGATCAAAGGCAACAGGATCAAAGATGATACTAAAATTAATCTCAACATAGATTAATGATAGGGGATTTTCACTTCCAATTCAAACTCAATTCCATAGAAGTGATCCATGTTTGATTTGATGATCTTAACCAGGGATTCGAATTGATCCCAATTTGAAGAAGTCGTGTTCTCTATGAAGTTCGCATGCTTGGGTGAAATTCTGAGTCCACCAACCTGCAAACCTTTGAGTCCCATGAGATCGATCAGACGACCTGCCTGTAATTCTTTGTGAGGATTTTTAAACACACATCCGCAGTTTTTAGTCGCTAGCGGTTGGGTTTTCTTTCTATATTCCAGGTATTCTTTAATCTTCAGAGAAATCGCTTCATCAGTGCCCCGATGAAACATTGTTGCCCCTACGATCACATCACCCGTTTTGAGAAAATGATTGTGACGATAAGAGAAACTTTTCTCGTTCATGATCTCTTCGCGAAGAGTTCCATCAATTGAAACAATCTTCACTTTTTTCATGAGGGGACCAATCTCACCAAGATTTGTTCCGGCATTCATATAAATGGCACCACCAAGTGATGCTGGAATTCCAGTGAAAACTTCCCAACCTTTCAAACCAAACTTCACAGCATGAGAAGTGAGATAATTGATTCCCAGAGATGCAGGCAATTCGTATTCATCACGGACCTGATCCAGGTAAGTCATATCAAATGAAAAATTTAAATGAATGATGAGATCATCGCAGACAGCTGGAAGAATCTGATTCGCTCCCCAACCAACCACAAGATAATTTCTCTGATGTTTCTTTAAAAGAGGGAGGAGCTTCTGAAGAGCCTCTACCGTTTTTACTTCAGCAACATCACCACGAGATGCAAGTCTCATCGTAGTGTAACCTGTAAGATCCTGATCCTTCTCAAACACGATATCCGGAATGTTCTGGATTTCAGTTTCTAGACTCATATAGTTTTAACGATGTCCCTGATCTTCTTAGAAATGGCTCCTGCACCTAATGTTACGAAGACGCAGCTTGAGTCTTTTCTTTCGTTGATGAGATTTTTCATATCATCAAGAGAGCTCAGGAAAGTTACGTTCTTTCCTTTTGCCTTCATCTCTTTCACCATTGCCTCAGATGTAATTCCATCAATGGGCTTCTCTGAAGCAGCATAAATAGGAGTAAGGAAGAGTTCATCGGCACCCTGAAAACATTCCTGAAATTCTTTCCAGAAGTTTTGCGTGCGAGAATAACGGTGTGGTTCAAATACGACACATAATGGACGAGGATCCACTCTTCTTAAAGTTGAGATTGTGGCCTTCACTTCAGTAGGGTGATGGCCGTAGTCATCAATGACAACGAACTTATTCTTTTCATGAAGTTTCTCAAGACGTCTGCCTACTCCCTGGAAATTTAATAAACCTTTCTGGATGACATCCCAGCTGAGATTCGCTTCATGTGAGATAGAAATGGCAGCAAGAGTATTAGAAATATTATGCATGCCCATGAGATGAGTTTTAAATCTGAAAACTTTTTCGCCTTT
>JBEIQF010000383.1:0-3085 GCA_040376635.1 Halobacteriovoraceae bacterium | reverse complement strand
ACTCGCCTGAACACCAAAGTTCACTGCGTATGTGTGGCGAAGCTCAGCATTATTAGCAAGCTTTTGAATCAGATCATTAGCAGCTTTCTCAGAAAGTGCTGTTTTCTTCTTCATTTCGTTTACGATTTTTGTAGAAGCAGCTACTGCATCTACAGCTGTTTTAGGAGTAAAACGAGTCTTAGCACCTGAACCGTGTTCGTGAATCACGATACCGCCGTCAGCTGAAACTTCAAGACGAGTTTCAAATTCAGAACCCCAACCAAATCCGAACCAACCTACTTCAGTTGATTTCGAGTTATACGTTCTGGTGATTTCTAGTTTTTTCCCACCGCCAGGAACTACAATATCAGTGTATGAAATGTAAAAATTCCCGTTCTTTAAATTCACTCCTGCGGATGCCATTGAGGCCATCAACATGGCGACAAGTGCGAGTGAGAAGACTTTCAAAAACTTCATAATTCCACCTTTTTACAGACAATTACATCCATTCAAATTATCGGTTATTTTCTGGTTAAACTTTAATATCAATAATCTTTAAAATGACCCACATTCCGAGTGAAACCATCCCACAAATCACGATCAGGGCAACTACCCCTAATGGCGTTCCAAATAGCATTGGAAAGTAGTCAGGATCCCCGCTTCCGAACATCAACATCATCAGGAAGGGCATGGCCCCAATGATGTAGGCCTGGATCTTACCCGAGGCTACATAAGTATCGATTTTCAATTGAAGACGAACACGTTCACGAATAACGAGAGTAATAGTGTCGAAAGTTTCGGCAAGATTACCGCCGGTTTCGCGCAGAATGTTTACACTTGTGACAAACATCTCATTATCTTCTGTATAAACTCTTTTCTTTAGATTCTCGAGAGCCTCATCCAGGGGAACACCGATCTTGGCCTGTTGAAGGACAAGGTTAAATTCCTGGCTAACTGGAGCTGGCATTTCATCAACAACCATTCCGATTGCCTGAGGCATAGTCAAGCCTGCACGAAGCCCATTCGCCAAAAGGTTAAGTGCATCTACCATCTGAAGCTGATATTGCTTTGTACGTTTCTTTTCGAAAAAATCTACGATTGGTTTGGGAGCTTTCCATCCAAGAAACAAAACAAAAATCCCGGCAACAGATGCGAGAACAAGTTTTCCAAGAAGAGCAATAATACAGAAAACTAAAATTCCCATCCCGAATGACATAAAAAGTAGCGCCCAAGTAATCTTATGAGGCTCGACTTCAATGAACATGATTTCAAATTTTTTTAGAATGTAATCTCTTGTTCCATAAGTCTGATCATCAATCCACGAGAACATTTTCACCGAATTTACGTATGTATATGTGAAAACGGCGAGACCAATGACAATGAGAACACCATTCAGTCCAAGCAAATCAAGAATGATACTCACGTCACGTTTAGGTTGAGGAGTATCCTGACCGAAGGCCACTGAACTTAACAAAGTTATGAGGATGAAAAAGTATTTCGTCATCATTTATTGATAAAGAGTCCACGAGGGACTTTGTATCCTTTCTTCTCAAGAGTTTCGATAAATTTAGGAATGAATCCGGAAGCCATGAACTTACCGACGATCTTCCCTTCCTTGTTCATCCCTTCCTGCTTGTACGTGAAGATATCCTGAAGTGTGATAACTTCACCCTGCATACCACCGATCTCAGTGATGTAGAGACACTTACGTGAACCATCATCAAGACGAGACTGCTGAATGATCATGTGAACGGCTGATGCGATCATTTCTTTAATCGCTTTCTGCGGAAGCCCAGCACCGGCATATTGAACAAGAGTTTCAAGACGAGAAATTGCATCACGCGGAGTATTCGAGTGAACAGTTGTCATCGACCCATCGTGACCTGTGTTCATCGCCTGTAACATATCCAAAGTTTCACCACCTCGACACTCACCCACCACAATTCGGTCGGGACGCATACGAAGGGTTTGTTTAACGAGACATCGAATATCAATCGCACCATCACCTTCAAGTGACGGAGGACGTGTTTCAAGACGTACAACGTGATCTTGCGGGAAGTTCAACTCGGCAGAGTCCTCACATGTAATGATTCGTTCATTTGACTGAATGAAACCACCAAGCATGTTGATGAGAGTTGTCTTACCGGAACCGGTACCACCAGAAACAACAATGTTTCTGTGAGCTTCAACTGAGATTCGCAGGAAGTCTGCCATCTCTTCAGTCATCGCACCAAATGTAACCAGATCTTTATATGTGAGACGTTTATCCGGGAATTTTCGAATAGTGATACAACAGCCATCAATCGCACAGGGTGGGATGATCGCGTGAACTCGGGAACCATCTGCAAGACGAGCATCTACGTAAGGAGTTTTTTCATCAATACGTCGGCCAATCGGAGCAACGATACGTTCAATAACGTTCAGAACCTGACGGTCATTTGTGAATGTCACTTCGGACTTCTTCACTTTACCTTTCTGTTCGTAATAGATTTTTTTAGGTCCAACGACCATGATCTCTGAGATAGATTTATCGGCAAGCATGTCTTCAAGAGGACCGAGACCGAGAGCTTCATCGAGAATCTCTTTTACGATACGGTTCATGTCATCTCTTGTTGGAAGAACGTTTTTCGTATCTTCTTTACCAAGGAGTTCAACAACCATCTTCTTAGTCTGCTCACGAAGAATGATTTTTGCTTTCGGATCGTTGTCATCTTGCTTCTTGAGATCCATCTCTTCTACAAGTGCTTTATGGATACGGCTTTTCAGGTCGGTCCACTGGTCTTTTTTCTTATTCTCATCCGGAGCTCCGCCTGCTTCGCCGTTAGCCTTGGTAGCAGCAGAGTCCTGAGGTTTAGTTAATTTCTCAAGCGTCTTTAATACGTTTTTCTGAATGAGCTTACGTACGCAATCAGTTACACCAGCACCAAAAGGAGAACCTTTAGCGCCAACAATAACAGGAGTTGATCTTGAAAGAGCAGCAATACAACTTGCATCGTCTCTTGGTATCGCATGGAAGACTGGTTTACCAATTGTTTTACCAATCACATCTGGGCTTACCGGGTGACCATTCACGGCCTGGTTCACAAGAATTTGAATCATGTCTTTT
>JBEIQF010000128.1:0-8839 GCA_040376635.1 Halobacteriovoraceae bacterium | reverse complement strand
TTTCCTCTTGGCGCAAACTCCGGGAACTTACTATAATAAAGAAGACCTCGCTAAAATGATCTGGAAAGATGAGTACAATCCTCTTATCCATGACAAGCTGATTTACACAAGTATCAGCCGTCTTCGTAAGCTCATTGAGCCTAAAGGAATTAAGCGTCAGTATATCCTCCGTGGTAAAGATGGTTACACATTTAACCCACGCGTGAATGCTCGCTTCCATAAAGAGAATGAAGTTGTTAAACAAAAGAATATCGGAAATATCGAAATTTCTTCTCCTGTATAGTCTACTCATCGGAGGAGCTCACGCAAAAGTGATCTCCTCCGATCGTTACCTCATCAAAATCCTCGATCGCACCATTTCATTTCAAGACTTTCAATTTCAGTTGCGTAACGTGAAAGCTCTTAATTGTATTTTTGATGATTCACTTGTTATTCAATATTTCGAGAAGGGATTCATTCAGGAACTGGATGTTTTCGTCAAAAACTTCCCGACAACCGATGAAGAAGTCAGACGCTATTTGCATAACAATGAATCCGTCCTGAAGAAAACCCGCAACTTTTTTAAGCTCCTCCGCTATTCAGAAGATCAGAAAGCTGATGTGAATCCGAATCTCACTAAGATCATTCGCGAATCGGCCAAAGAAAATAAATGTAATCTTGAGGTCCTCTATAAGGACACCTTGAAAACAAACTTCATCTCACTTGTGGAGCTTGAGCTGTACTTGAGAGCTCGCTACGGCGGCCAGCTCAAGAATAATGCCCGATTTGAAACGGTCAGATCATCCATCGAGCTCTTTGTGGAATCGCTGGATAAGCAGTTCAACCATGAATACTACTGGTAAGTTTCAGGTCGAATCGACTTTTCCTGATGCAGTTATTGAACTTGATCAAAAACATTTCCCACATCCTTGGACGATGGAGCAGTGGAAGGGACTTAGTCCTGCCCAAAATCATCTGTTCACTTGGACGCTAGGAAACAAGTTAGTTGGTTATGCTCTTTTTCAGTACCTGACTGGTGATGACACTGCGCACCTCCTTAAGATCCTAATTGATCCCGATCGGCAGGGAAGTGGTGAATCTCAAAGGTTTTGGGGCGCCATCAAAGCACATCTCAAGTCATCCGACCTTGAGAGTATTTACCTCGAAGTTGAAGCGTCTAATGCTCGTGCAATTGGGTTCTATGGGAAGTGCGGCCTCACCGTCATTCGGAAAAATAAGGCCTATTACTCAAATGGTGACGATGCATTAATTATGACCATGACGCTGTGAGGTGATCGGGTTTAAATTGCTATTTTGAAACGCTTTTGTTACATATGAGGCCTGTCTTAGTTTTAGTTTTGCGGTTAGGGTGGATTTTTCCTCCCTTTTTTTTTTATGGGCCAGTATTAATGGATATCAATCAAGAGCGTAGCGGATTAGAGAAGAAATTTTTTCTGATGTGCGAACCTGTCGTTCAGGAAGCCGGATACCGTCTTTACGATCTCGAATATGTAACCACTCAAAAACTTCTAAGACTATATATCCAGAATCCTAGCACTGGTTCAGCGCTCATCGAAGACTGCGTGAAAGTTGATCACGCGCTCGATCCGGCATTTGAAAGAGAAACATGGATTCCGGAAGATGTTGTTCTGGAAGTTTCTTCTCCGGGTGTTTATCGCCACCTCGCCAACCTTGAACATTTCAAGATGACGATCGGAGAGATTGTAGCTGTTGTTATTATGGGCCAGCTCTCTGACGATCAAACCAAAGATGCCCCGAAAGGTATTAAGGGTGAGAAGAAGTTCAGAGGAAAATTATTAGAAGTTGGCGCGGAAGACTTCACGATTGAAGTGAAAAACTTCCCGCTTAAATTGACATATAAACAAGTGAAAAAAGTAAATTTAGATCCCGATTTGAAATCGGTTAGAGAATAAGGAGAGTAATTGTGAACTTTTCAGAATTAAGCCGAGTTATCGAGCAACTAGGTAAAGATAGAGGCATCAAGAAAGATGTTGTTGTATCTGCAATCGAACAAGCTTTCCTTGTAACTGCAAGAAAGAAATTCGGTATCCAAGGTGAATACGAAGCTCGTTATAACGAAGAAGACGGCGAAGTTGAAATTTTCCAATATAAAAACGTAGTTGAAAAAGTACGTGACTCTATTGTTGAAATCGATTTCGATTCTGCGAAGAAACTTGATGAAGATTGCGAAGTGGGCGATCAGCTTGGTCTTAAGATCGAGAATCCAGGTTTCTCTCGTGTAGATATCCAAACTGCTAAACAAATCATTTTCCAGAAAGTTCGTGATGCTGAAAGAGATATCTTATTCTCTGAATTCAAGCACCGTGAAGGCGATCTGGTTACAGGTATTGCTCGTCGTTTTGAGAAAGGTAACGTTGTTATCGATCTTGGAAAATCAGATGCAATCCTTCCTAAGAAAGAAATCATCTTCGGCGAATCATTCAAGCCAGGTGACAGAATTCAAGCTTACCTATCTGACGTTGTGATGACGAACAGAGGTCCTGAAATCCGTCTTACAAGAACATCTCCAATGTTCCTTGTTAAACTGTTTGAAGTTGAAGTTCCGGAAATCGCTGATGGAACAATCGAAGTTAAAGCAGCTGCTCGTGAGCCGGGACACCGTGCGAAGATCGCTGTTATGACTCAAGACCGTGATATCGATCCTGTCGGCGCATGCGTTGGTATGAAAGGTTCACGTGTTCAGAATATCGTAAACGAACTTCAAGGTGAAAAAATCGATATCGTTCGTTGGAACGAAGATACTGAAACTTTCGCTCGTGCAGCTCTTGCACCAGCTGAAATTCAATCCGTAACTCTTAACCACGATGATCATACTCTTGATGTTATCGTTGAAGACGATCAGCTTTCTCTTGCTATCGGTAAGAGAGGCCAGAACGTTCGTCTAGCAGCAATGCTTACAAGCTGGAAAATTAACATCATCTCTAAAGCTAAGCTTCAAGAGAGAGTTAAACTTGCAGTTGAAAACCTTATTCAACTTTCAAACATTTCAGAAGCTACAGCTCAGGTTTTAGTACAGAAAGGAATCATGTCTATCGTGGATCTTTCTGCAGCTGCTCCGGAAGATGTGGCCCGTTACCTTGGTAAATCAGTAGCAGATGCGAAGTCGATGATTGAAATCGCTTCAGCTGCTCTTGAAGATGAAACGATCAAAACTGATCTTGATGAAAACGCGGAAATCATTTCTGCTTCAGCGGTTCCGAACCAGTCTGGCTTCAGAAAAGCAGACCACCGTGGTGGAGAAGCTGCTAAGAAGAGTGATGATCCTACGAAGTTCTCAGAAGCTGAAAGAAGACTTCGTGAAGAACTTGCTGCATTTAAATTGAAGTAATTTTTAGAGTTATAATCGGAGAAAAGAATGGCAAAAAAAGTTTACGAACTTGCCAATGAAATCGGAGTGGGTGCTATTGATCTCGTTGAGAAGCTGAAAACGATGGGCTTCAACGTGAGAAACCACATGGCAAGTCTTACAGACGAAGAGGCCGCAAAAGCTAAAGCAGCTTACGAAACTCCTGCGAAGAGCGCTTCACCAGTGAAGAAAGCTGTCGTGAGAAAGGTTGTTAAGAAAGAAGCGCCTGCGCCTGCCCCAGTTGAAGAAGCTCCTGTTGAAGCTGCTGCTCCTGTAGAGGAAGAGCCTTCAGCACCAGTTACGGCAAAAGTCGCTGCTCCTGAAGTTGCATCTGCACCTGCTGCTCAAGCAACACCTGCTGCTGAAGCTGGTGATGACAACAAGCCTAAAGTTGTTACGGTCAAACGTAAGACTAAAGCTCAGAAGGATGAAGAAGATAAGCGCGCTGTTGAAGCTAAAGAGCAGGCCGCTGCTCAAGCTGCTGCTGAACAAGCTGCACGTGCGAATGCTCCTGAACCTACAGCTGCAAGTTACAATACATCTGCCAAAACGCGCGATCCTAAGAAAGATTATTTCGAAGAGAAGCGCCATACATTCACTCCAATCTTCACGCCAGAAGCGAAGAAGAAAGAAGAGCCTTCTGAGAAAAAACCTCAAGGTGCCGGTGGAGCGAATGATGCTCGTCTTATGCCTAGAAGACCAGTTGATGAAACTGAAGGCATGTCTGAAGAAGACAAAGATAAGAAGCGCATGGGCGATCTTGCCGCAGCAATGGGCAAGAAGGGTGTCGCAAAAACTCGTGACCTTACAGTCATCCGTGCCGATGAAGAGCTGAAGTACGCTACTGCTCTTGTTGGTAAAGCAATCTACACTCCAGCAAAGAAGAAGAAAATTTACTCAGGACCAACACAAAGAACTCTTATTACAGAAGTTAAAGAATCGAAGCGTTTCATCACTATTCATGGTGTGATTACAGCTGAGGATCTTGCTGAAAAACTTTCAGTGAAATTCGATTCATTCCTTAACCGTCTTCTTGAAATCAACCTGCTTGTTAAGCCTGATGATTACATCGGTGTAAAACTTGCTGGTCAGATTGCAGCTCTTTACAACTACCGCGTTGAAGACGTTGCCTTCAATGAAGAAGCTGTTCTTAATAAGAACGAAGGCGAAGATAAGTCTGCATTCCCGGTCCGTAACCCGATCATCACGATCATGGGTCACGTAGATCACGGTAAGACATCTCTCCTGGATTATATCCGTAAAGAAAAAGTCGCATCAGGTGAGGCGGGTGGTATTACTCAGCACATCGGCGCTTACTCAGTAAAAGTAAAAGATGCCATGCTTACGTTCCTGGATACTCCAGGTCACGCCGCTTTCGCAGCGATGAGACAGCGTGGTGCTAACGTAACTGATATCGTAGTTCTGGTTGTAGCTGCAGATGATGGTGTAATGCCTCAGACAGTTGAATCAATCCGCTTCATCAAGAACGCTGGCGTTCCTGTCATCGTAGCCGTTAACAAAATCGATAAGCCTGCCGCTAACCCTGATAAGGTGAAGCAAGGTCTTATGGAACACGGCCTCCTTCCTGAAGAATGGGGTGGTGAGACTCAATACGTTCACGTATCTGCTCTTACTGGTGAAGGTATTGATAGCCTTCTTGAATCTATCCAGCTTCAAGCTGAGATCATGGAACTTCGTGAGAATCCAAAAGGTCCAGCTGAAGGTATCGTGATCGAATCTAAGATTGAAGTTGGACGTGGTCCGGTTACAACAATCCTGATTCAGAAAGGTACACTTGAGAAAGGTGACGCAATCGTAGTTGGTGAAACTTCTGGTCGCGCTCGTTCACTCATGGATTACACAGGTAAAATGCTAAACTCTGCAGGTCCTTCGACTCCGGTTCAGATCCTTGGTCTTGAATCAGTTCCGACTCCTGGAGACGTTCTGAACGTTGTTAAAAATGAACGTGAAGCTCAGAAGATCGTTGATAACCGTATCAATGAAAGAAAAGCTCTTGCGAACACAACAGTTGAAGCTAAGAAAGTTTCTCTTGAAGACTTCTTCGCTACAGCTCAAAACAACTCAGAAGTTGAGAAAAAAGTTCTTAAACTTATTGTTCGTTCAGATGTTCAAGGTTCATTCGAAGCAATTCGTACGGCCGTTGAGCAACTTGGTAACAATGAAGTATCAGTTGAAGTTATCGCTGGTGGCGTAGGCGCTATCACTGATAACGATGTTAACCTTGCAGCTAACTCTCAAGGTTTCATCATGGGCTTCAACATGAGACCAGTAACGTCTGCCCGTCGTATCGCTGAAGAAAAAGGCGTCGACATCAAGACTTACTCAATCATTTACGAACTTATTAACGACGTAACACTTGCCCTTGAAGGTATGTTAACTCCTGAGCGTGTTGAGAAATACATCGGTCGCGCACAGGTTAAAGAAACATTCTCGATTCCTAAAGTTGGTACAATTGCAGGTACTGCAGTTATCGACGGTAAGATCGAGCGTGGTTGTAACATTCGTCTTCTTCGTGATGGTAAAATCATCTACGACGGCAAACTTACAACTCTTAAACGCTTCAAAGATGAAGTTAAAGAAGTTAAGAACGGTTACGAGTGCGGTATGTCTCTTGAAAACTTCAACGATGTTAAAGTTGAAGATCTTATCGAGGCGTACATTATGGAAGAGAAGAAGAGAACTCTTACAAGCGATCTGACTCTCTAAGGATAAAACATGGCCAAGGCCAGCACCGGACGTGGTAATAAATTTTCTAAGATGAAATACGAGGAAAGGGTCCGCGATGAGATCAATCTCGCCCTGAGAAGAGAATTCTCGGACCCTCGACTCATGAATGTTTCAATCACTCACGTTGAGCTCACTCAAGACTATTCACATGCAAAAGTTTACTGGGATACGTTCAACGTCCAGACTCGTGGAGACGCTAAAGAGGCGATCGAAGCAACTTCTGGCCGCATGAGAAAGCTTCTTTCTACCAAGATGGAAGTTCGTCATACTCCGGAACTTCATTACATTTATAATTCTCAATATGAGGATTCTAATAAGATCGACAAACTTCTGAAGGACGATTCGGCGGATGAAGCCGAATAAAAAACAGGCACTTTTCCCTCCTTTGGTTTTTAATATCTTTAAACCAGCACGCATCACATCTTACGATGTCGTAAGGCATTTTAAGCGTCATCTCCCTATGGGATTTGGCAAGATCGGCCATTTCGGTACGCTTGATCCATTTGCTTCGGGTGTCTTGATGGTTGGAATTTGCGGTGCCGCTCGATTGAATGATTTCATTCATGAATATCTTCCAAAAACTTATTTAGCTGTTGGAAAACTAGGAATTGAAACTCCCACGGGTGACTACACTTCTGAGATCGTTCAGCGAGATGAATCTCTTTATCTCACAAGAGAGATTGCCGCTTTACCGAGACATTTTATTGAAGAAAAACTTCGCGAAAAATTTCTCGGTGATTATTGGCAGGCCCCTCACAAGTACTCGGCCGCAAAATTCATGGGTAAAAATCTTCATGAGTGGGCTAGAGAAGGCGTTGAAGTTAAGAAAGAACCTGTACTTCGAAAGGTCTACAAAATCGAAGTCGTGAAATATCAATTTCCTTATTTGTCAGTCAGAGTTGAAGTGAGCTCGGGTACATATGTAAGAACACTTTTCACAGATATGTGTAACTATCTCGGGACTCTCGGTTCGCTCATTTCTCTCGTTCGTGAAAGCGTTGGGCCCGTGACTTATAAAACAGCGCTACATAAAAAGAACTGGCCGCTCGATAAACAAATAGAAATCATCTCAAGTGGGATGAAGATTGAAGACGTTCTTCCATTCTCGAAATACAAGCTCGATGAAAAGCAAACTCTGGCGTTTAGAAATGGAGCATTCCTCAGACCAAATGACCTGAATCTCGAGGTGAAATCTGAAATGTCTGATACTTATTTCTGGATGACAGATCCAGAGGGAAAACTTCTCGGTTTATCCGAAAAAACTTTCCCTGATGAGATTAAGCCTAAGATAAATTTTCATTCAGAGGGCCAAGCTGAGCTTTCATCTGATCATGACCCAGAATAACTTTCTGCCAACAGGCCTCTGCAAATTCATCAGCTGAAGCAAAATTCTGCGGACTAATTTCTTTATGAATGATCATGCCGACACTTCTGCCGGGATTGATTGTACCATTTGGTGAAAGAATTCCTCTTGTTCCATAAATACTTGTTGGAATGACGGAGATTTTCTCATTGTAAGCAAACACGAGAAGAGTCTTTTTAACTTCTTTAAAAGTTTTAGGGAGAGCATCTTTTGAACGAGTGCCTTCCGGATAAACCTGCAGCCCAATTTTTTCTTTTAATATTCTTTTCTTCGCCTGCTCAAAGACTTTACGGCGTGAAGATGTTTTTCCACGTGATACCGGAAGGGCGCCACAGATCCAGGCCATCCAGCCAAAGATAGGGATGTAGAGGACTTCTTTTTTCATGATGGGTGGTGCCTGGAACAGAGTCACCATCATAGGAATGTCCATGTAGCTCTGGTGGTTGGCCACATACAGGCCTTTACAGGGTGTTCCGCCAAATTCAGGGGAGCGGTGATCCTCCAGGACTCGAATATGAGCATGGCAGACCCAACGCACAAGTGATCGTCCAAAGAACGCCCAGACCGGCCCCACGATCTTTAATCGTCTATCCAGACTAAAAGGGAATGCAATTAAGCAGACCGGGACCAGGACGAATAAAAGGAGAAATAGGCCGAGAAAAATAGCTTTTATTTGGATAAGAATTCGCATTGGCCCATAGTACTTGAAAACCACCTTAACAGACAACAAAGAGGGTCATCTTTTTGTTCTAATTTTCGAACGTTTAGGCTATAATTTTTAAGAATTAACGGGTCTATTTTAGGAGTTCATTGTGTCTACCAGCTTAATCGCCATGGGCGTTGCTATTTTCCTGGTTATCAACTTAGTGATCGGCCTTGCCGTTCTAAGCTTGTTATTCGGAACTTTCGAAACGTTTTTTGGTAAACCAAAACTTACCATTCTTCGTTCTACAAAAAGCGGTAATTTCTTTGCTTTCGGTTTCAAATGGAATTCAGCAAAAGAGCCAGCTGCAATCGATGCAATCAGGCTTCGTCTCTTTAACCCATTCGGTTCTCCAACTCAGGCAGAAGTAATTCAGCAGTTTGAACCTAAGAAATCATCATTCGCTATCGAAGTTGATATGGGTCCAGGATTCATTGATCTTCTTGGTGCTAAGAATTTTGAATTCGCTCTCGTTCAGGTTGAAGTTCTTTCAGCGAAAGACGGAGTTGTCTTCCAGTTCGATATGAAAGGTCCTAAGTTTAAGAAACTCGTTTCTGAAGCTCACCTCACTGTTGATCAGTATGTTGGTGATCATAAGCTTGATACGACTAAGTCTTCTAAGCCACCTATCGATATTCCTATTCGTTCATTCATCGCT
>JBEIQF010000182.1:0-6683 GCA_040376635.1 Halobacteriovoraceae bacterium | reverse complement strand
CGTTCGAACTGTACAGTTATCTTCATTAACCAGCTTCGTATGAAAATCGGTGTTATGTTCGGTAACCCTGAAACAACTACTGGTGGTAACGCTCTTAAATTCTACGCTTCAGTACGTATGGATATCCGTCGTGTTGGTGCTCTTAAAGACGGCGAAGAAGTTATCGGTAACCGTACGAAAGTTAAAATCGTTAAGAACAAAGTTGCTCCTCCTTTCCGTGAAGTTGAATTCGATATCATGTACGGTCAGGGAATTTCAAAAGAAGGCGATCTTCTTGATGTTGCCGCTAACGAAGGCATCGTAGAGAAAGCTGGATCTTGGTATTCATATAACAATGCTAAGCTTGGTCAGGGTCGTGAAGCTTCGAAAGAAATGCTTAAGAACAACGTTGAGCTTATGAACGAAATCCGTCAGAAAGTTCTTTCTAAGCACGGAATCGTTAAATCTACTGAGATGGCATCTGTCGACATGTCGACTGGTGAAATCAAAGAAGAAAAAGCTCCTGCTAAGAAACCAGCAAAAGTTCAGTAATCAAAAAATGAAAGGCTCCTTCGGGGGCCTTTTTTTATGCCTATGAATGAAGAATTAGAAAATTTACGAAAGAAAGTATCTGAAGTGAAAGGTACTGCTGCCATTGCCGAAGAACAGGGCGATGCTCGTCGTATTTATAATTACTGCATTCATCTTCTCGCTCGTCAGGATTATTCAGAATACAAGCTCCGCCAGAAACTACGTTCTAAACCTCAGAATCTTCCTCATATGATTGATGAAGCTCTGGTTAAGTTGAAAGAACGCGGTCTCCTCCGCGAAGAAGGATATCGCCGTTTATTCATTCGTAAAAGGATGATGAAGGGTGAATCCGAAGACAAAATCAAAAAACGCGGTTCTCAGGAGAAACTGACTTTTGAGCCAGGCGAGTTTGAAGCTGTTGCTCAGGAGCTTGGTTTCACAGATGATGAATCGATTGAAAAGTTAGTGGCAAAAAAACTGCGTTCAAAAGAGATTCCCACTGACTGGCAGGCAAAGGCCAAGCTTAGAGACAAAACTCTGCGTTTTCTAATCTCCAAAGGTCATGGATTTAGTGAAGCGCGTAAAGCGATCGACAAATTCATGGGCAAAGGACCTTCTCAATACGAAGATTAGACTTCTTGTCGCCCTGAAAAATCTTCACAAAAACTCTTCATAATTAATTAAATGGTATACCGGCTCCACTTTGTTTAAAGAGGACGCATGAAATATCTCCCCCTATTCTTGCTGTTTATTTCCTTTTCCGTATCGGCCTTTGTTCCTTCTCAGTCGAAGGAAGAATTCTGTGCAGACCGTGCCGACAAATCATTTGTAAAATCTCTCGCGCAATATTCCGGCAACCTTATGGGCTTCCGCAATCGCGGTGGACTGGTGAAGGGCGGCGTATGTTGGTGGCACTCCCGTTTCCAGAGGAATGCTTTGTATCTCACGTATTATAATCCTCATGCACCTAAACCAGACCAGAAGGCGGCCATAGCACTCATTCGCGATATCCGTAATCAAGACGGTCTCACTGAGATTACCGGCTTCAATAACTTTGAAGAATTCAGCACAGCATTTGAAAAAGAAATCCAAAATGAACTGGAAAGATGGCAACGCTTTGAGAGTATCCGCTTCACTTGGATCAGAGGTCTACGTGGTTCAAGCTCAGTCAGTCCTGAATGGCTAAAAGAACTCATGGATAATCTCTACGAGGAAGTTGGAACAAATAATCATATCGCTTACCAGAAACTTCAGATGAAAGGGCTAACAGCTCATGCATGGCTCGTGATCAACATGGTGAAGACTTCTGAAGGATATGACCTGGAAGTGCTAGATAGTAATCGGCCATATCAGACATCGTTCTATCAATATAAGATTGGGGATACTCATCTTCAGTATCCCAGCATGGGTCAATTCGTTCCGTACTTAGAGAACGTCAACGAAATGAACTGGATCAATGAAACGATCAAAGACGAGTGCGCGAAATAGTGGCAACCTAATTGCACTATATATTTCCAAACATGTTTAAACGATTTGAGAAGGCCCTGGCCGTCTAATCTGTTTACACCTGAAAAGGAAATGTATGAAAAAAGCTTTAGGAATTCTCCTCTTGTCTGTATCACTGTCTGGCTTCGCACAGGAGCTTCTCTCAGATGATATTCCATATCCTTTTTATGAAGTTCAACGAGATTCTCAGAATGAACTAATGCCTATTTCTGATGGCCGAGCGGCACTTCAGATCCGATTGGATATGATTGCTCGAGCAAAGAAATCTATTGAGGTTGAATACTTCATCTACGATGCCGATCTGGCAGGAAAAATTATCACAAAAGAACTTATTAAAGCAGCTCAGCGTGGAGTAAAAGTCCGCATTCTCATTGATAAATCCAAGCCCATTTTTGAATTTGATGAATACTACGCGAATGTACTAAAACCATACGGAATTGAAGTTCGTTTTTACAACAAAGCTCCACTTATCAGAGTGTCTACGGTGCAGTTCCGTAACCACAGAAAACTCATCACAGTTGATGATCAGGAAGCTCTAACAGGTGGTCGAAACATTGGTGACGATTACTTCGATATCTCTGACAAATTCAACTTCCATGATACAGATGTCTACATTAAAGGTCCTATCGCAAAAACGATGCGCGAGAGCTTTGATAAATACTTCGAACACAAGATTTCAGAGCGTCCAAACCTTGAAAACCTGAAGAATGAAAAGAAAACCGAAGAAGCAAATGCTTTCCTTGCTGATACAGAAGAGGAAGCAGTTCTTCGCGCCAGCCTTGTCACTCACGGAGAAAAATTTCTCTCTGAAAACAAGATGTATACATGTCCTGAAACGACATATGTGACTGATGCTCCAGGGGCAACATTCTTCAAGCGAATCGGCTTCAAGTTTGATGAAAAGTACAAGTTCGTACGTAAAACTCTCTTCGATAAACTCTCTCGCGTGGACCAGAAAGTCCTTATTTCATCTCCGTATCTTATCGCTAACTCACATGCGAACAAACTGATGAAATCGATGCTTAAACGTAATGTAGAGATCTCAATTTACACAAACTCACTCGCATCTACTGATGCAGTTTATGTAGCTGCTAACCTCTATTTCGACGTATTCAAATGGACGAAGAAAGGTATTCATATCTATCTTCACGATGGTCTTTACACGAATGAAAATCCTGAGCTTGATGAAAAAATCAAAAACGCACGTTGGGGAACTCATACAAAAGCACAAGTTTATGAGAGTACTCACGGTTCTGAAGCAATGATCGGAACTTATAACATCGACAACCGCTCTAACTTCTATAACTCTGAGATGGCCGTTTTCTGTAAAGGAAACGAGGAATATTCTCAGGCGGTTAAAAAAGGCATCATGGACATGGCCGCTAAAGGCATCAAAATCAACTCTGATGGCTCTGCGACTGACAGGAATGGGAATAACAAGAGTGTATTTGGCTCAAGTGAGAAGGACTTAAAACTCATGAGAATCATCTTCCTTCCTAGCTGGTTATTGAAGTTTCTCCTCTAAAAAGTGTCTAATTTTTAGACACTGACTGGACTTTCTACATAGTCAGTTCAGGTATCAACAACTTACAACTCAAATTCTTGGCATTCCCCTTGCTTTAATAAAGGCACAGGGGAAAGCTTATGAACTTTGGAAAAAACAAAAACAAGATGATCGCATTCACAGTACTAGGGCTAATTGCTCTTACTGGTACCTACAATGCACTTGTTATCAATGCTGACTCTCACCTTAATGAAGAGAACAAATTCGTTAAACGTCTTGATGAAATCCACGGTGTAACAATCGCTGGCCGTCAGATGGCTGGTTCTTGGCAGAAACTTGCTCATGTAAAAATGGGTCCTAAAAAATCAGAAGTTGTAGCTTCAAAAACTAACTCTCCATCAATCAACGCTCCTGAAGTTGTTCCAACAGTTTCAGATATCGTTCCTGAAGCTGCTGTTCAGGAATCTCTTTCACTAAATCTGGTTGAAGTGATCAATCCTAAGAAATACCAGAACGGTGCTCCAGTTAATTCATTCAACGGATCTCTAGCAACTAATAACGGTGTTATCGAATCACTCACTGTTTCTCTTCCAGGTTCTGAGAATCTTTCAGTAGCTTTCTCAGAAATGTCTGGGAACGTTTTTGAGTACGATTTTAACGGCGAGATTTATTCAGGCATGATGTACCAGGTTGATACAAATGCTTACATGGTGACTCTTACAAACGGTCCACTTGAAGGCACACGTCTTCGCTTCTCTGCTGAATCTCCGGCAGTTGAGCAGCAACAGACTCAGGAAAGACTTGCTGAAAATAATGTTGAAGTTGGAACTTTTGGTCAGGAAACTCAAGTAGTAGAAACTGAAGTTGCACCGACTGAAGTTGTACAGAACGATATCGCTAATCAAGGTTTCAAGTTTTAATGAAAAAACTTATTGCTCTCCTTGCACTGACTTTATCTTTTTCTGTTTTTTCTCAGAATAGGTTCAAAGTACCTGAGGGTCAGCTCAATCTGAGAAGTCTCAAGCTAGCTAAAACAAATCATCTTATCATTCTTAATTCATACCGATCTCAGATTGATTCTGAGATCAAGCGACTGGCCAAAGGAATTGAATATGAATCGAGTCGCAAAGCTCCTAAGCTTGCCCTGAAATCATATGATCGACTGATGGTTGACCTGATTGTTAAACGTATTTTTGTCACTGAACTTGAAAAACAGTTAATTCCTGTTGATCTCGATAAAGACTACAAAGCTGAAAAGCCTAAAAAGATTTTCAACACTGACGCGATCAAGATTGATCTCTCAAAACAAGTGAACATCCAGCTCGATCAGGTTTTAGGAAATGATCAGAATATTGGTTATTATTTCCTGAAAGATTTTAAAGGAAGATTGATCCGCGAAACGATATCAACAGTCGCTGTCCAGACCTACAAAGCTATTGGAAGTGGCCTTCTGGCAAAAATTGTTGTGAGCGGTGTGAGCAGTGCTGCTCTCAAATCGGCTGTCATTAGCCTTGGTTCAGAAGTTTTTGTGAGTGCAGGCACTGGGACCATACTGACCATCTTAACCTTTCCCTTGCATGCTTATCGCCTTCCACCTGAAACAGTGTGGACAGATATTCTTGAAGAACACCCGGAACTCATTCTGAATCCAGAATGGATGAAATACGCAGGAAGCTCTGATGATCCGTGGTGGTCACATGCTTATGCTATTCTCAGAAGAACTAAGCAGATGGAAAAACACCTCTCAACTTTCCTTAAAAAAGAAGAAAATGAATTCAAGTCGCGCGTAGTTGCCATCTACAAGATCAAAGACCTCCCGAAGGAACCAAAAGTTTCTAAAGGTGAAGAACTTCGCCTGGAACAATACTACAAACAGCCGGTTGATAACACTCGTGTATACCGACCAGTCATCCTTATCGATGAAGTCCCATTTTGGGCCAGGAAGTAACAAGAATTCGCTAAGCGTCACCCCCTGAATTGACTTCATTACCACGCCGCGCTTGTGGTAGCCTTTTCGAGCACTTTTTAACTCGAAGAGGACCCTATGCGCGCGCAAGAAATCCGTAATGCTTTTTCAAATTATTTTATCCGTAACGGGCATGTGAAATATAAATCATCAAGCCTGATCCCTTACAACGATAATACGATTCTCTTCACTGTCGCCGGTATGGCCCAGTTCAAAGATAACTTCACTGGAAAAGCAAATCCAGCTAACAAGCGTGCCGTAACAATCCAGAAAGTTGTTCGTGCTGGTGGTAAGCATAACGATCTTGAGAACGTTGGCTTCACAGCTCGTCACCACACTTATTTTGAAATGCTTGGTAACTTCTCTTTCGGTGATTACTTCAAGAAAGATGCAATCAAGTTCGCGTGGGAACTTTTAACTGTTGATCTGAAAATTCCAAAAGAAAAACTTCTTGTGACTGTTCACGAGTCTGATGATGAAGCTCTTGAGATCTGGGCACGCGATATGGGTGTTCCTCGTGAGAAGATCTTCAAGCTTGGTGATAAATCAAACTTCTGGGAAATGGGTGACGTGGGTCCATGCGGTCCATGTACAGAAATTTTCTATGATCACGGTCCGGAAAAATCTACTGGAGTACCTGCTGGTTGCCAGGAAATTGATGACGAGGGCAGATACGTAGAAATCTGGAACCTTGTATTCATGCAGTTTGAAAAATACAAAGAAGGAAACGAAATCAAGCGTAAGAGCCTTCCAAAACCATCAGTAGATACTGGTGCTGGTCTTGAGCGTGTGGCCGCTTGTCTTCAGGGCAAATACTACAACTACGATACAGATATCTTTGAGCCGATCATGAAATCGATCGGTAAGCTTACTGGTAAAGACTATTACACTTGTAAGTCTGAAGAAGAGAAATCTTCTTTCCGCGTTGTCGCTGATCACATCCGTTCATGTACAATGCTTATCACTGACGGTGTTATTCCTTCGAACGAAGGCCGTGGATATGTTCTTCGTCGTATTATCCGTCGAGCAGTTCGTCACCTTTCTCTTCTTGGACTCAAAGAACCATCATTCTACAAAATTGTTCCAGCAGTATTCGAAGCTCTTGGCGAAGAATACCCGGACAATGCTGCGAACGCTGCTCTTGCTGAAAAACTTCTGAAACTAGAAGAAGAAAAATTCCGCAAGACTCTTGATACT
>JBEIQF010000300.1:0-4253 GCA_040376635.1 Halobacteriovoraceae bacterium | reverse complement strand
CGAGTCAGGGCCCGTCATGATGTGCAACCCACTAATATTCTGTTTTTTTAGGAGGTGAGAAATTTCTTTTATCAACTCTTTTCCAACTCCCATGCCGCGGGAATCGGCATGAGCATTAATATGGAGGTGGGCGGGATATTCTTTGAAGTAATCCTTAAAAACCTGCATATGTGGCTGCAATGCGTCCAAGTCCGGACGGGATGATACTGCAGAGGCCACCACATACCCCAAAACCTTTCCCTCTTTCTCATAAACCAGGGCGAGATCCGGATAGGCCTTAAGGTACCAACCAAGGTACTTTTCTAAGAAATTCTTCCTGTCTTCTTCGTCTTTAAATTCTTTCTTGGTTGAGGCCTCAAAGAAGATCGCTTCCACTTCTTTGAAGTGCTCTTGTCTGTAAGGAACTACAAACGCTGGCATAAATTCCAGACCTGGTATTTGGCACGGAAAGGGGGATCGATGTGTTTCACGTCTTTTACCGGTTCAAACTTATAAAGGTGAATCCAATCCGGAAGATAATCTTCAATCATTTTCATCAGCGGAAGATCAGGATTTTTTTGCAGGAGCTGACGGGTTGAAAAATACCAGTCAAAGAGTTTTTCAAATTCCGGTTTCTCTCTCACCTCTTCGAATTCACCATGAAAATGTTCCGGAAGCATTTTCTGGAAGTCACGTGAGCTGTGGGCCCATCGTGCGAGTCTTCTGGATGTTTCCGAACTGAGTGAGAAATACTTAGACCAGTTCTCACTTGAGAGACCAACCCATTCAAGAGCGATAATCCAGGTTTCATGTTTGGTCGGATCATTCAGGACTTTCCTGATTTCCGGTAATTTCTGAGTGAAAGTCGGCTCAAGAGGAACATTGAGTTCCTTATTTTTTTCCTGAACAAGATAAGAGAAGAACTGAATCGGATCAGCGGCCTTTTTCATCTCACTCCAGACGTAGGCAGGAGTAATGCCACTAACTTCCATCGTCTCAAGAACCTTTTTCAGCTCAGGTGAGAAAGCAAATTTAAGTTTGTTCGCGAATCGATGAGCACGAAGAAATCTCACAGGATCTTTCGCAAAATCAGGTCCCGCGTAATGAAGGATCTTCTCAGAGAGGTGTCTTGCTCCATCTAATGGATCCAGGAATTCAATCTCTTTTTTGCTCTTAAAACGCACGCCCATGGCATTGATCGTGAAATCCCTGCGCTTAACGGCTTCTTCAAAAGGAAGATTGAAAATAAATTCAGCATCAAAGTTAGAATGGTCTTTAGCGTTCTCGCGATAATGCTCAATTCGGGGAGGAGAAAACTCCAGTTGATAAGCATCCATCTGGAGTCGGATTATCTCATAAGGAAGAAACGTCATCTTTCCAAAAGCAGAAAGAGACTTACCGAGGTCTTTCCAGACATTCTTGTTAAACGTAAATGTTTGATGAGTGAGTTCGATATCCCAATCATGCCCTGAATTTCCCGTTCGGAGAAAATCACGGACTGCACCACCCACCAGTGTAGGAGTAAACCCCTGCTTCAGGAGTTCTTCGGCGACTGGCCAGAAGCTTGATGGTAATTGTGAATCAAAATTTTTGCGGTCAAACATCTCTCATATTATTAGCTTTGGAGTATAATTAATCTATCTAATAAATATGACGGGTAACTTATGCGAAGCATCTTATGTCTGATTTGTCTTATTCTCGCACCTTCAGTGTTTGCTCTAACCGCTCCCCTCACTAAACTTCCTGTCGATATCGATACTCTTCAAAGTGATCTTAATAAAATCTTAGACACCGCAAATCTCCCGAGAGAAACCATATACTTTAAGTTCCTCTCTAACTCCGGCACTGAAATGAAATTCATCTGCTCGGATGGCTATCCTACTTTGTTTATCAACGCCCCTGACGAAGAAAAAACCAGTGCCTTCTACAAAGGCCTTCGTGAATTGGGATTTCTCTTCCCTCATCCCTTAAAACAAATTTCGCCATCACTTGAAAACATCAAGGCCCGATGTGGAAAAACCTGGAACTGGAAACCTACGATGAAATATCGAGGCTTCCATCTTCATACTCTCCACCCAAGTGAATGGGTAGCGGCCTTCTATCAGGACAAACCTGAGATCGCAGAAAAATCCATTCGCTGGATGGCCCGCAATGGTCAGAACATTTTTGATCTCTCCCTTCTCTCAGTTCCGCTTGCAGAAATTCAGCGCCAGATGCGTCCGCATTTTGAACTTGCTCAAAAGTTTCAGATCTACACGGGTGTTTCTCTCGGCATTGCGCTCAATCAACAGAACAGCTACAAGCTTCTCTCGCTCTGGGATTCTTATTTCGGTTGGAGCGCTGATGAAAAAATCGAACAGGGGCTGAATGATCTCTTCAAGGCCCTTCCCCTTTCCTACGTAGTTCTTGAAGCAGGCACATCAGAATTCACCCCGACTGATTTTGAGAAAACGTTAAGATGGTTGAACCTCTCCGGAAAAATCTGTGAGAAAAACGGAAAAGTCCATTTCACGAAAGTTCACGTATCAAGCAATCAGGTTTCAAAAAAACTTGGGAACTATAATTTCCTTCCTCAGTACGCTGAAAAAAATGTCGGTATTCTCCCTCACACCGTGATGTTCTACGGCGTGGTAGATGAATCTGCACCAATGTATGGAAATAAAAACTTCCACGGCATCCGCGACTTCATGCTGAAAGAAAACGAGAAGCGTCCTAACTGGTATTACCCTGAAACAAGTTATTGGGTAGCGATGGATGTGGATGTCCCGCTCTTTTTAACTGACTACCTTCGGACCCGCGCCCTCGATACAAAATTCCTGAATGAACGTGGCATTGAAGGACAACTGAATTTCACCACGGGCCACGCACTTGGCTACTGGCTTTTCGACTGGAACCTCGCTCTCATCACAGATGCTGATTATAACTTTGACCCGATGATTGGTCTCAAGCTCATTGGTGAAGTCGAAAATGCCTGGCAACCAATCTTCGATTACCAAAAGAAGTGGTACAAAGATAAAGGTCTGATCGCGATGCTCTCATCGGCGAACCTTCAGGATGAACTTTCTGAAACTCACAGAATCCATGATCGTTTCACAATGAAGCAACTCTCTAAAAACAGAAAGCAGCTTGATCTTGAAATCTCACTTTTAAAAGAAGCACTTGCTGAGGCTCCCTCACTTGAAGGAATCGGCAACCAGGAAATCCTCACACTCCTCAAAGTGAATATCCTCCGCACTCAGCATGCTCTTGCCATTCGAGAAGCCCTTGCCGGCAAACAGGACATGCTCAAAGTCGCCTCTGACATCAGGGAAAAAGCAAAAGTAATGATCGCTTCCCTTGAAAAAGAACCAACCAATTATCCCGAGCTCGAGATCTTCAAAAAATGGAAAAACCCGACAGCGTACCAATTCGGTTACGTCTATCCGGCAGCAAGCTTGTATTTTTGGGAGCGTGAAGAGAATCAAATCAGAAAAGATTCATACTTTCCCTTCCGTGGGAATATGTATGACGTGTTCGATATTGTGTTTTAAAGATCTTTTGCAGCAGTAAGAAGGAACTTATAAAGCTCCTTGATCTTATAGCTCTGGGCCTCATCAGCATGATACGCAAACGAAACTTTGTTACTGAAAACTTCAAACTCTTTACCAACGGTTTTGAGTTTTGTTTTTAAGTGTGAACGCTTCATCACGTGAGTTGGCACAACCGCAATTCCCAAACCTTCATTCACGGCCTGAAGCATTTGTCCGAATGAGTTCACCACAAGACGCGGCTTCACGTTTCTTGGAACGACACCAAACTTCTCACGACACCAGCGATAGAAATTCGGATCATTGTTCTCATAGAAAATAATCGGAAGTGCGAGGATGTCTTTTAGATCCGTCGTTTTCGTAATATTAAATTTTTCCGAGAAAACGAGAGTCGTGTATTCAGAGTGAAGATCTAGTTTCTCTGCAAACGCAGGAACAAGGTATTCAGGCATGATGAGACAATCAATCTCATGCTGCTCAAACTTCTTGATAATAGTCTCCGGGAAATCCATCGAGAGCCTCACTTCAAGCTCAGGATAGCTTGAAAGGAAATCGAGCATACGAGAAGAAAGCCATGTCTTCCCTAACCCATATAATGAACCAACATGGAGCTTGCCTTTGATCTCATGATTCTCAAGATGGATCTGCTCAATCGTTTCTTCGATACGCTTGAAGTATTGCTTCGCTACTTTAGCAAGCCTCATTCCATTTTCAGTTAATGTGACAGATTTTCCCTGACGGGTAATG
>JBEIQF010000512.1:0-1212 GCA_040376635.1 Halobacteriovoraceae bacterium | reverse complement strand
CGGAACGAGTTTTTCATAATAGGCCTTAGCCGATTCTGGAACATTGCCACTCTTGGCGAATAGCTCAAGCATGTCTTTGCGTGTTTTTTTCCACGTGTTCAATTTTCCTACACAGACAATAAGTTCCTGTGCACTACGGGCTGCAGGTTGATTGAAAAGCGCTTCAACGAGAAGTGATTTTTTTGTAGGTTGTTTGACCCAGTAAAATTCCCACGCCTGAAGGTTAGATGAATTGGGAGCGAGTAGTCCCCATTCAAGAACTTGTTCCATCACATGCTTCGGAACTTTTTCATTTGTATAAAATCGGACTGACCTTCGGTTCTTGATGATCTTACCGAACTCTTCAGGATTTGTTTCCAGAAGCGGTTCTTCATAGTTCATCTCCGGAACTTTGGTAAAGATGCTGGTAGGGTCGGCCATAAATGTCCTTAGAAAATTGCTTTAATGCGTGTCCACAAAGAAGAGTAAAATTCAGTGAAGAGTCTGTCCAGTGAAGAGAGGTTTTCACCGCGCATGATAAGGCCCGCTGCGGAGAGTGAACTCTTATTTTGATAATCTGTAGGAAGAGGATGACCGTGAAGTCCCTGAGCGGCGAAGGCATTAATGGCGCGATTCATATGGTAGGCGGAAGTCACAATGCCGAACTTCTTCCCCGTTAACACATTTTTTAAATACTTCGGATGATCACTTGTATTCATCGATTCTTTCTCAAGAATGATTCGCTCTTTTTCTACGCCCATCTGTAGAGCGAATTGTTCCATCAAATCTGCTTCCGTTTTTTCACCAGCTCCATTGCCAGTAAGAACCAATGTCGTACCTGGCATCGCTTTAACGATCGCAATACCGTAAGTGAGTCGGCTCAAAAGGCTTGGAGTAATTTGAGAACTAAGAGGATCACGTTCATTGGGAAAGATCTTTCCACCTAATACAACCACGTGAGTGATTTCCGGATTTGCCGGATAACCTTCAGGTTCCATTAACTCATAAAGCACATATTTAAGTGGTGCCATCGTCATCACAACAAATGAAAGGACACCGATAGATAAAAGGATTTTTGCTGATTTCAATTTACCAATCAAAAGCAGAATGAGACCTGCAATTAACGTCAAACCGATGAATGAAGTGGGGGAGAGTAAACCAGCGATATAAGTTCTGCCGATTTCTGAAAACATGATCAGCTCAATAAGTGCTGGAAGTCTTCCATGTTCAACT
>JBEIQF010000200.1:0-6295 GCA_040376635.1 Halobacteriovoraceae bacterium | reverse complement strand
TAAGTTTGAGTCTGAGAATTCTTCATGGAACTTCAAGAAAGAGTTTCCTGGTGTCGTTGCATGGCTTGAGAAAAAGTATAACGAATCAGAATCAGAAAAAACTCGTGCTGATCTTGAAGAATACATGATCATTAAAAAATGTCCTGCGTGTAAGGGCAAAAAGCTTAACCCATTCGCCCTCGCAGCTACCATTGAAGGCAAGAGCATCATGGATGTGTGTGATCTCTCTATTGCAGAATCTGCACAATTTTTTGAGAAACTTGAATTCACTGGAAATCGCGCCATCATCGCCCAAAAGGTCCTGAAGGAAGTTCGTGACCGTTTGAAGTTTCTCCTGAATGTTGGACTTAATTATCTTTCGTTGAATAGAGACGCGATGACTTTATCTGGTGGTGAATCTCAACGAATCAGACTTGCTACGCAGATTGGATCAGCACTTTCGGGTGTCTTATACGTTTTGGATGAACCAAGTATCGGTCTCCATCAGCGTGATAATGAAAAACTAATCAAGACTCTGATTGATCTTCGAGACATCGGAAATACTGTTCTGGTGGTTGAACACGATGAAGATACGATGATGGCAAGTGACTATTTGATCGACATGGGTCCTCTTGCAGGTATTCATGGTGGTGAGATTGTTGCTGCCGGAACACCTGAAGAGGTAAAAAAGAATAAGAACAGTATTACTGGTAAATACCTGAATGGTGATCTAAAGATTCATATTCCAGAAAAACGCAGAACTCCGAAAGAGTTCCTCGTCCTTGATAAGGCGAGAGAACACAATCTTCAGGATGTGACACTGAAACTCCCCATTGGGGGCATGACTTGTATCACTGGGGTATCTGGTTCAGGGAAATCCACTCTTATTCACAAAATTTTAGTTCCTGCTATTAAGAACTATCTTTCTCGCGGAAGACGCGGAAGTTCAGCGAACTATCGCTCTATCACTGGTGTTGATAAGTTTTTATCCCTGATCGAGCTTGATCAATCTCCGATCGGCAGAACACCACATTCGAATCCTGCGACCTATACTGGTCTCTTCGATGACATCAGAAATATCTATTCCATGACAAATGAATCCAAAATCCGTGGTTACAAGCCGGGAAGATTTTCTTTCAACGTCAAAGGTGGAAGATGTGAAACGTGCGAAGGTAACGGTGTTTTAAAAATTGAAATGCACTTCCTGCCGGATGTGTATGTCACTTGTTCTGAATGTCGTGGCTCTCGTTATAACAACGAAACTCTATCTATCCTTTATCGCGGAAAAAATATTTCTGACGTACTCAACATGAGTATCGAGGAAGCTGAACCATTCTTTGAGAATCATCCGAAAGTAAATCGCGCGCTAAAAGTTCTGAATGCTGTTGGACTTGGTTACATTAAGCTCGGCCAACCAGCGACAACTCTTTCTGGTGGTGAGGCCCAACGCTTGAAGCTCTCACGCGAACTTTCTAAGAGTACAAAAGGTCAGACACTTTACGTACTCGATGAACCAACAACAGGCCTTCATTTTGAAGACATCAATATTCTCCTTAAAGCTTTGAACAAACTTGTTGAGCTTGGACACACTCTTCTCATCATTGAACACAACCTCGATGTGATCAAAACCGCCGATTGGGTCATTGATCTCGGACCTGAAGGTGGCAAAGGTGGCGGTATGATTGTGGCCGAAGGAACCCCTGAGACGGTGGCCAAGGTGAAAGGCTCATTCACGGGCAAATACCTCGCTAAGGTATTAAAATCTTAAGGCCATCCGACCTAGACACTAAAGTATTCGGCACCTTCATACGATAAGCGCATGATCTCTCTTATTTCTATGGAGTTATTATGTGGAAACTCGTCCTGTGCCTTGGTCTCATTTCCGTCGCTCATGCCGGAAGTCTCGAACTCAAAAAGAATACTCGATCCATATTTATTGAAGAGAAATCAGATTGGAAATTAGGAAAGGATCTCTTTGGGATGCCTTTTATTTATTTCTCACCACAGGTAAATGGCCAACGATCCAATATCAGTTTCACTGATACAGGTGCTGATCTTGAACTTGATATCAACTCTCTCGCCAAGAACCAGAATGATTATCAATTGAATAAAAAAGAATGGGCAAAACAAGTTGGAGCAAACCCAATTTCTTTTGTTCCTTACGAAGTTAAAATCAACAAGCACGGACACAAAGTTCATCGCATCGGATTCAATTACGAGCATGAAGGTAAGAACTATAATGAGAAATCATTCTATATTGAATGTCGTGGCAAAATTCTCTTCTCAAAATCATTGAGACTTCAGGAAAACGAAGTTCACGAAAAGGACTTCAATGATCTTTTAGGGTCTTTAGACTGTGGAGGTGTGTAATATGAGACATCTTATCAGCCTAAAACTCGTACTTATTCTTCTCGTGACTTCACTTTCATCTTGGGCCCCAATCGTTGAAGCTGCGACAAAAACATCTAAGTGTGAAAATGGTGAATGTATCCCAGGTCTCGTTGCTAAGCTTCAGGACCTGAGCTCGGTATATCGAAAGCAGTGTCTACCAAAGGGAATCAAAGATTCTCAGATTGAAGCCTATCACATGGAAAATGGACTTTCAGAGCAGTGCTGGAAGTACATTACTGAAATCAGTCATCGCGAAGATGAACTTTTAAAACACCAGAACCGTCTTGAAGCAAAACTTGGTTGCGAAGGTGGTGACTGTAAATACGGTGGAGAAACAATCAATGCTCAGTTAGCTGACATTGGTAAAGTTGAGCAACAATTTGCTTGTACAGAAACAAAGAAACAAGCAATACGCAACAAGTGTCCTTCAGACATGACATGTGTTCTCGCATCGACTGCACTTGGAGTTGGCGGGTATATCGCTGAACTAATCGTTCCTGCGAAAGCGAAACCGAAAGGGTGTCACCTTGGTGATGACTCATGTCTTACTCAATTAGCAACGGCATTTCTCAAGTCAGCAGTAACTTTCTTTGAAGGCGCATGGGACCTTTTGAAAATTCTTGGTAAAAAAGCCGGCCAGAAGATGACTCAATTTTGGAATTGGGTGAAGGGTGGGGAAAACCATTCGTCTACATCTCAACTTGCAATGGCGAAAGCATCAGAGGATAAAGGCGTCTTTGATATGCTCCTGAGTGATTTCCCAGGAACAATGAAAAAAATCTGGAGTGCATTCGTAGGCTCAATGAAAGAGTGGCTGAAAGCAGATGTATTCTGTCAGAAGTGGTCTGGAGCACCTCACTTTTCTCAGTGTCTACAACCGACTACAAGCTTTGACTGTATCCCTTGTAAAACAATGGTTACTGGTCTTTGTTCCGTGACTGGAACAATCGTTGCTGAAATTGTTCCAAACTTCCTGACTGGGGGTTTAGTAAGTGCAGCTAAATACGGAACTCAAGGTGCCGTGAAAATTGCGAAACTCTTTAAAGTTTCAGCGAAGGGCGCAGCAGCGATTAAAAAATCTCGTGTTGCTAAGATGGCTGTAGAAGCTTCAACAAAAGTGGATGATGCTGTCAGATTAACTAAAGGATTGAAAGCCGCCAAGACCGTTCTTGATGGAGCACTTAAGGCCATCCGTACTTATATGCTTTCACCAGCTCGTAATGTTCTCAAAAAATCTCTTACCGTCATGAGTAATGCTGTTAAAAAAGGTGGAGCTGCGATTGCAGTAACTCCAGCAGGTAAAGTTCTTATCTTCACAGGGAAGACAACCAAGACAGCTCTGAAAGTCGTTCTTTATCCAATCGATAACCCGATGACGACGTTTGCTTACAAAGCTGGTTCTAGAAGCTTTGATAAACTCGTAAATCTCGCAACTCCGAGACTTGGAACAAAAACAATTGTTACGGGCCAGATTATTCAGAGAGAGGCTCAGCTAGAATCAGTCATTGCAAAACTTGAAAAAGCTAAAATGGCGAACAAGCCAGACGCCGCAGAAATCCTGAAACTTGAGCAGCAACTTCTTGCGAAGATTGAACCTCACCGTCAGGAAATTGTAAAAGCAGCACTTCTTAAAGGTGATACTGAACTCAATGACATCATCAAGAATCTTTATCCTGAGCTTCAGTATGATGATCTAGCGAAAACGATGAGCAAAGAAAAAGTTCTGAAAGCAGAACAGGATCTCTACATCGAAATCCAACGTATGCCGGCGGGAGCTTCAAAAGATAAAATGCTCCAGCGCTACCAGGCGTATGTTGCCAAGGGTGAAAAACGTGCAGGAATTGTTGGTGATGCTAAATCTCCATTCGATCCTGAAGTAAAAGTGACTCCAGAAAAATCTCAAGCTCAGGCAAACTTCAATAAAGTTCCTGATGCAGAAACTCTCGCTCTGAAAGCATCATTAACAAACTATACAGAAGAAGCTCAAAATGCGTTGCTGGCAAAAGCTGCTCAAACTGAAAAAATGTTGAAAGCTGCCAAGGAACCGAAGGTTTACGACGTTATTGCTATCGGTGCCGGTCCCAACAACGGTGTTGCGGTATCCGTATTGAAAGAAACTAACCCTAACCTAAATGTTCTCGTGATTGAATCTACTGAGAGCATGGGTACATTCAACAAACTTAAAGGTTTCGATATCAACACCCCTGAGTTTATCGGAAACTCTGGTAACACTTTCCCGGGTTCTCCAGTGCAGCTTCGTGACTTTAACATCAACGATGCTTCATTCGCTTCAGCAGAAGACCTTGGTAACCTGACTGTTTCAACTTATAAATCTGCAGATGCAGATATGATCTTTAACAATACTGTCATGAAGTGGGAAAAAGAACCTACGCCTGGTGCATGGCCCGCGAAGTATAAGATTGAGACAAGCGAAGGTGTGGTTGTGTATGCAAATGCTGGTATTGCAGGTACTGGATTTGGTCCACCGATAACTCGTCTTAAAGATCCATCTTCAATTGAACTCGTAACGAAGTACGAGAATGAATTAAAAGCGACGAATCTTCTGAAAGATAAGAAATACGTACCAAAAGCAACTTCGGTGGATGACTTCCTTACGATTGCTTCGAAAGACGCGAAGAACGGCGTAAATGCCATGGCCCGCTACAAAGGTAAGAAGGTTCTCGTCATCGGTTCTGGTGACGGCGGTAACATCGCTGTCGAAGCAACTGCCGGACTTAACAAGTCACTCAATCCAAATGGACTTGATACAGGTATTGAAACAATCTGGCTTGGATCTGAAACTCCAACTGGTGCTTCATTCCTAGAATCTCTCAGCACTCGTAAGAAACTTCGTTACTACCGAATCGCTGAAGGCCTCGATAACGGAAAAATTAAATCTGTTAACGGATATCTCTCGAAGGTAGAGGAGTTTGTTAACGAGGCCGGTGAAAAACAATTCAAAGCGTACTACACAACGAAGTCTGGAGAAGTTATTGGTGATCCATTGATTGTTGATAACCTGGTGTTTGCAACCGGTTATCCAAACAATCACTCAACACTTACTCCTATCTTCTCAGGAATAGCAGAACAGCAGAATACAACTCGCGATAAGATTCTTTTCGAAACTCTGAATGGCCGCGTGGATGATTTCACAAGGTATGATGAGTTCAAAGTTGAAAGTGAGATTACAAAACAACTCACAATCAACGGTCAAAAAGAAGATGTATATGCAGTTGGTGTGTTTGCTAAGACTGCCATCTCTGATGAAGAGTGGAAGATTCCTACAGGTGGTTTCCTTGATATCACGGCTCCTAAATCAGCAGCTACTGGGCAAATGATTGCGCAGAAATTAACTCCGCAAAAAATTTCGAAGACCCAGATGACAAAACTTCTGACTCCGGCCCCAGGACAGAAACTTGAAATCATCAAGCGTCCACTTCGTCCGATGACAGCAACTCCATTATTGCCTAACACGCATGTGGCTGACCTTCATACGAAGATCGAACTTGGTAAGACGTTAAGAAGCTTTACCGGTAAACCGAACTCAAGCTTCAAGGTTTCCATCTCGAAAGGTTCAAAAGGTAACTACGTTTATGCTGTAAGTGATCTTGATAAGAAAGCAGCTGAAGAAATTGCCATCGCACTTTCTAACAACGCTGAATTAACTCGAGGTCTTGATGGTCAGTTTAATCTTGGTCGCACAATGATCGATGTTGAACTCTCAACCCGCTCAACAGGTACTCTCAACATGGAGAAAATGAAGTTCAATCCACTTCCAATCTCCATCACTAAAGAAGTGAAACCTGCAATGAACATCACTACGGGTGTTCAGAAATTTGTCTCGCCAGGGGTGAAATCGATTAACAATACTGAGAAAGAACTAGAAGAACGATCTAGAGTTGAGCAACCGGAATAAAAAAAGGGC
>JBEIQF010000365.1:0-3216 GCA_040376635.1 Halobacteriovoraceae bacterium | reverse complement strand
TGTCGTGATGGATTGAATTGTTCCTACTTCCTGAATTAGTCCTGTGAACATACAAGTCGTCCTGTGATGTAATGATCCTCGCCGATCCAGCGGGATTCAATTTGAGTTAAAGATGGTCTCGAAGAGAGTGTTGTCAAATCGAGGTCGCCTAAAATCCCTTTGCCCGCTCCGAGAAAGCTCGGGTTTTGGTAAAGAGAGATGCGATCAATCAGTCCTGCCTTGATAAAATCAGAGGCGAGACATGATCCGGATTCCACCATGAGAGAAACAAAATTCTTAGAGAAAAGATCTTTCATCGCATCCGCGAGTGATGAAATCTTCACCACGTTAGGAAAATCAAATGAAAGTTCAGTCTCGGTATAAATAATCGTCTTATCTTTATTCTCGTCCGTAAAAAGGTGATGAGTAGAAGGAAGATTTCCCGTTTTTGTGAAGACAATCCTCCAAGGTTGCGGACCAGTGTAATCAGGAAGTCTTACAGTGAGTTTTGGATTATCTTTTCTGACTGTTTCTCCGCCGACAATGATTCCCTGATGAATCGAGCGAAGCTCATGCACGTGGAGACGGGCCTTCTCTCCCGTAATCCACTGAGATTCACCACTCATCATGGCAATTTTTCCATCAAGTGTTGAAGCTGATTTGAAGTGAATGAAAGGACGCTTCAGTCGTTGAGAAAGAAAGAATGCTTCATTGAGCTTTTCACCTTCTTCAGAAAGAATGCCATGTTCAACTTCGATACCGGCCGCTCGCAGAAGTTCTACACCTTTGCCGTTCACTGATGGATTGGGATCTAAATTACAGATCACAACTTTTGCAAAACCTTCCTGGATTAATCGCTGAGCGCAGGGAGGAGTTGTCTTATTTGTATGACAACATGGTTCAAGATTGACATAGATCGTGGCACCACGAAGAGACTCTTTCGCTTTTTGAATGGCATCGAGTTCAGCGTGAGCTTCACCTTTTTTTGAATGGAAACCTTCCGAAATAACTCTTCCGTCTTTGACGATCACAGCACCCACGAGGGGATTGGGCCAGGTTGTTCCCAAACCTTTAGCAGCGAGCGAAAATGTACGACGGATATGAGTTTCGTTATTCATCGTCTAGGTCCAGATCCTTGAAGACCTTCCCCGAAGGATCTTTCTTCCATTCCTCGAGATAAAGTTCAAGCGAGTAAGCAGGAGTCACACCCAGCCACTCTTTAATCGTGACATGCGGAATGCTCATATTAAGCCATTTAAAAATGCATGACTGGCGAAGGGATTTTGCCGTCATGTCGGTCTTTAATACTTTACGAAGGTCTTCAAAAAATAACTCTGTCCCGCGCGGAGATAATCCGCCTGAGAGAATTTTATAGGGATTGGCATTGAAGAGAAGCTCATCAATTTCAAGATCATTCTTATCGAGATTCTCCTGCAGTTTTGTTTTGTAAAACTGGAAATCTTTGTTGAATGCTGTAGGAAGAGGAATCGAATACGGATCACGTTTGGGATGTTCAACCAGAACACGGAAGCCGCCCTTGTCTTTCAGAATGCCTCCGAAAGAAAGTTTCGCAAGATCAGAAACCTTGAGGCCTGATCCATAAATCAGGTGAAAAATAATCACGTTACGTGCGTTCACAAGTTCCGCCAGACCCTCTGACTCTTTCACTCTGCGTTTTAATAACTGATAGGCCTTGAGCACTTCCGGGAAAGGAGTCGGCTCAGGATTATCGAGAACTTTGGGAGAGACCGCCATTTTTTTTAGCGGGTTTTCCGGGAAGAGATCCTGGCCAAGAAGGAAATCAAAAAACAAACGAAGCGCCTGCACACGACGGCGAACTGAATTGGGTGAATCGTATTTTTTATCCAAGTACTGAGAATATTCCTGCACTTGAGTTGTCGTGAACGTTTTCATTTTCAGATTCTGTTGCTTATCGATCAGAAAATTATTGAAGCATTGAAGGTCAGCTTTATAATTCTTCACGGTATTAAAGCTCTTACCTTGCTGCTCAAGTGTTCTTAAAAAATCGTGCTGCTTATCTAGTAAGTTAAATTCTGTATTCATTTGTCACCTATGGCTGCGTATATTACGAAAAAAGCTTGGATATGTATAGCAATTCCATTATCTTTAGAGCGCTCGGAGGCATTCATGATTACAGTCGCAAATCTTACCAAATCATATGGTGGGCAGGTTCTCTATACGAACGGTTCATTCTTCATCGGTCCAGGTGAAAAAGTTGGACTCGTCGGCCCAAACGGCGCCGGTAAAACTTCTTTATTCCGTTTGATTATGGGTGAAGAAAGACCAGATTCGGGGTCTGTGGATTATTCAAAGTCATTACGTCTTTGTTACTTCTCGCAAAATGTCGGAGAGCTTAAAGGCCGCTCGGCACTGGAAGAAGTGATTCACGGTAACGTTCGTCTTGGATTTCTAAAAACCGAAATCGCAAAAATTGAAAAAGCACTTGAGGATGGAGAGTACTCAGATGAGATGCTCGAAAAACTTGGTGACTACCAGACTGAGTTTGAAAAACTTGGCGGTTACGATATTGAATATCAGGCAGCAGAAGTTCTGACAGGTCTTGGGATCATGCCTGATGAACAGCAGCGTCCAGTCGAATCATTCTCGGGCGGTTGGAAAATGCGTATTGCGCTGGCAAAAGTTCTCGCGCAACGTCCGGAATTCATCTTGATGGATGAGCCTACCAACTACCTTGATGTTGAGTCGATCATCTGGCTTGAGCAGTGGCTGAAGAACTTTAAAGGTTCTGTCTTCATGACTTCGCACGATCGTGAGTTCATGAACGGAATCGTGAAGAAAATCGTAGAAGTGAATCACAAGACAATCACTGTTTACTCTGGAAACTACGACTATTACGAAAAAGAAAGAAGCATCCGTCGTGAGCAGCTTATTGCAAGCTCTGAGCGCCAGGAAGCTATGCTGAAAAAAGAAGAAGAATTCATCGCTAAATTTGCAGCACGTGCTTCGCACGCAGCTCAGGTGCAGTCACGTGTGAAGAAGCTTGATAAGATCGAGCGTATCGAAGTGATGGCCGACGATGAAGCGATCAACTTTGAATTCCCGAAACCACCTCGTTCAGGAAATGATGTTGTAAAGATGGAAGGACTTGCGAAAGTCTGGAAGACACCTGAAGGGAAAGAGAAAAAAGTTTTCTCAGGCGTTTCAGGACTCATCAGACGTTTAGAGCGAGTTGCGGTTGTCGGTGTGAACGGTGCC
>JBEIQF010000268.1:0-4760 GCA_040376635.1 Halobacteriovoraceae bacterium | reverse complement strand
GCTTCATCTCTTCCTTCACTCTCATGAGTGTGTCTTTCCACCCCTTGGCCGGAATGTCCTTTGGTGATGTAGCATTCCTACCTCTTTGATTTTCCCATGTAGCTGTGGCCATTAGATCCTCCTTCTTTAAAACCTTATTTTCATTGCAAAAAGTATTCCATGCATATTTTTAGACACGCTTTAGTTTCTGAACTGAAGAGAAAAACACTAGAGTAAATGCATGAGAAAACTAATCACACTAATGTTCATTTTTTTCTTAACAACTTCCTGTGCTAAACGGATTCATAAAGCAGTGAATAATGCGAAGTACTCAGCTTATGAAGCCGTCGGATTCGAGAAGCGCGACCTCTTCAAGCGCGAAGTCTCTAATGTGAAGGAAGACCAGGAAGACACTGGAGAAGCCTTTAAGGATGCACTCACGCGTTTAAAAGAAATTTACAACGTCGATGGTGGAGATCTGGAAAAGCAACATTCAAAACTCAAAGATTCACTGGACGATGCTAAAGAAGAAGCTGCAGAGCTTAGTGCGCGCATTCGTAAGGTTGATGAAGTGGCGAATGATTTGTTTGAAGAGTGGTCAGAAGAAATCAGTGAAATCAAGACGAGTGATCTCAGATCAAAAAGTACGAAGCAACTCACCCAGACGAAACGCAGATATCGTGAGCTTGAGGAGCAACTCAACCGTTCAGAGAAAAAGATGGCACCAGTTCTCGCTAAACTGAACGATCAGGTTCTTTTCCTGAAACATAATTTGAATGCTAAAGCGATTGGTGGTTTGAAAGAAGAACAAGGGAAGATTCAGGCCGATATCAAATCACTTATCAATGAAGTGAATGAATCGACCCGACAGGCAGAAGCGTTTATTGAGACACTGTAGTCGTAGCGTGCTTGTGTTTCAGATCTTTGCTCTTAAGATCGTATGAGAACTCTTCACGAGTTTTCCCTACTTGCATATCAACTTGAATTTCATAGCTCTTTTCACCTTGAGTATCTATTTTGCCATGGTAATGGCCATGACGTTTACTTAAGTTAAGACTGTAATCTGCTTTTGAATGATACGGACTGTATTCTGCAGTCACTCGGATATTTTTAGTAGGAATCGGTTCAAGCTGACCTTGTTCATTCTCCTGAAGAGGATAGAGATGAACATGCTTTTCTGAACTCACAATCTCAAGATAGTAAGTCTTTCCTTTCACCACAACACCGCCATTGGGTGCTACGTGGGTTTTATCTCTTTTACTTGAATGACCTCCGCCGGCACATGAAACGAGTGCAAAGAGAGTCAAAATAAGTGCTAAAAGTTTTGTCATAACGAACTCCAGTTTATGCGATCAGCTTCTTTCTGATTTTAACAAAGGCCAGTGTGCATAATATTAAACTTTGAAGAAATAGTATAGAGCCACTGTACAGGAAAGCCTCTGCCATACCTTTGTTCCAGAAAATGGCCTGCGCCAATCTTACGCCGTGAATGAGAGGGAAGAGTTCAGCAACGAATTTCACAGGCGTTGCCATCTGGCTGATCGGAAAGAAAATTCCTGACAAAAAATATAATGGCGCAATGATGAATGAATAGACCGTCTGAAACTGATTTATGTTGTTCACCAATGCTGTTGCAAGAAGTCCCATGGCGCCACATGGTAGCGCCACAAAAAATCCCACTAGACTCAAAAGAGGAATGAGAAACGGATTCACCATGAGGCCGAAAAGGGCGAGTACGATTCCCACACAAACTGCCATGGCGGCACCTTTGAGGCCCACCCAGATCATTTCTCCGAGAACAACTTCTTTCACTCCGATGGGAGTAGTGAGCATCGCCTTGAAAACGTTTTCATAAGTCATGCGAACAAAGAATCCATAACTACTTTCAAAGAACGATGTGAAGAGTGCTGTCGCGACAGTAAGCCCCGGTGCGAGGTATTGCATGTAGGACATGCCTTCAACGTTCGTTAGATAAGCACCAAGACCAAATCCCAGAGAGATCATGATGAAAGCAGGGTCGGCCACCGTCGGAGAAATATTGGCGATCAGGTCTTTTTTATAAACAATCCAGTTTCGGTGCGTGATGTGAAGGCAGAGTTTAAGTGTATCAAGCATCTTGTGATAACTCCTTGCCTGTAAGTTTAAGGAATACATCCTCAAGGTTTGAAGGTCTGATCTGAAGAGGATTGAGTCCATGTTCTGAATGAAAACTTGTGAGATCTTTCAATTGAGAAGTCCTGAGATAGACTCCGGAGGAATCTTCATGCAGATGAATATCTTTCATCGTTTGAGAGACAGATTGAATCTTGGGAAGATCTTCCTGATTGAAAATTCCCACATATCCAGGAGTAAACTCATTGATCATTTTCTTAGGAGAGCCTTCTGCAGAGATTTTTCCCTGATTCAGGATAACAAGCCTGTCACATAAAACTTCAGCTTCGTGCATATAGTGAGTCGTGAGAACGATCGTTGTTCCTTGCTGATGAAGTTCTTTTACTTTACCCCAAAGAAGATGCCTGACGGCCGGATCAAGCCCAGTTGTTGGTTCATCCAGAATAAGGAGCTCAGGTCTTCCAAGAAGCGCTCTTACGAAAACCAGTCTTCGTTTCATACCACCGGAGAGGGTGATGATCTTTGTGTCTTTTTTGTGATCAAGATTCATATAAGAAAGGAGATCCATCACTCTTTTGTGTCGTTCATGCGAGGGAATGCCGATGAACGCACAATAGATGATCATGTTTTCATAAACAGTGAGGCTTTCATCAAGAGCGTTGTCCTGAGTGACCACTCCCAGGCATTTTTTTATTTCTCTCGCTTCGTGTTTTGGATCATGTCCAAAAACAGTGAGGGAGCCGCCTGTTCTCTGGACAGTTCCATACGTCATGCTGATAAAAGTGGATTTACCGGCGCCGTTTGGTCCCAGAAGACCGAAACATTCGCCCTTTCTGACTTCAAGATCAATACTATCGACCGCCCTGAAATCGCCGAAATTTTTCTGGAGTTGTTGTGCTTTAATCATAGGCAATAATGGTATCGGGACTTTAAGTCTTTATCAATAAGCTCTCTGACTAAAACAGACAGTTTTGACGTTGGTGTCATTCGTAAACTTCTTTACTATAATTTTGGGTTCAAGGGGTACATATGCAATTACTAAAAGCGAATACTGCACAAGACGTAATCTCTCATGGTTTATCTATGGGAGCTGACTTTGTTGATGTTTTTGTCGAAAGAACAAACAATGAAGGCATTCTTTATAAAAATTCAAAAGCTGAAGATGTTCAGAGTGGGACAATTTTTGGAATCGGGATTCGCCTGATCCAGGGAGAGCAGGCGCTCTACGGCTACACGAACTCAACTGATCGCGAAGAACTTCTTCGGATTACAACTCTACTTGGAACACGTATCGGTAAGAAGCAAGGGTCAATGACAGTTAACTTTGAAAAGTTAACGTACCCGAAGATTCCTGTTATGACAGACAAGGAAGTTGATGCGAAATACAAACTCTCTTATCTGAAAAAAGTTGATGAAGCACTTCGTTCTGACTCGAAAGTTTCTCAGGTGATGCTGAACTTCATGAAGAAAAAGCAATTGATCGAAGTTTACAACTCTGAAGGTCTTTTCGCGACTGAAGAGCGCCCTTATATCCGTCTTTTCCATTCGATCGTCATGAAAGATGGAACTAAGCAGTCTGAAGCTTCGCACGGCCCCGGTGCTATCGGTGGATGGGAATTTATTGAAAAACTTAACCAGAAAGAAATCACGGAACTTCTTCTCAAGCAGGCAACAACCATGCTTCATGCTGATCCTTGTCCGGCCGGCAAAATGCCAGTCGTGATCGATAACGGATTTGGAGGAGTGATCTTCCATGAAGCTTGCGGACATCTTCTCGAGACAACTTCGGTTGAAAAGAAAGCAAGTGTGTTCTGGGACAAGATGGGTGAACAAATTGCCCACAGTGCACTGACTGCAGTTGATGACGGAACAATCTCAGAAGCGTGGGGTTCTTTATCAATTGATGATGAAGGTATGCCGACGCAAAGAACGACTCTTATTGAGAATGGGATCTTGAAGCGATTTATCTCAGACAGACTGGGTGAAATGAAAACCGGCCACAAACGTACAGGTTCAGCACGCCGCCAGTCTTATAAGTTCGCACCAGCTTCAAGAATGAGAAACACATTCATTGAAAGAGGACCTTATGAAATGTCTCAGATGATTGAAAGTGTTTCAGATGGCATTTACGCTAAGAAAATGGGTGGCGGTTCGGTTGATCCTTCGACAGGTCAGTTTAACTTTGCAGTTCAGGAAGCTTATCTCATCAAGAACGGTAAGATCACGACTCCGGTTAAAGGAGCAACGCTGATTGGAACAGGTCCTGAGATCATGACAAAAATTTCAATGGTCGGTAAAAATCTCGAATTAATGGCCGGCATGTGCGGCTCAGTAAGCGGAAGCATTCCAACAACAGTAGGACAGCCTCCCATCAAAGTGGATGAAATTCTTGTTGGAGGTGAAGCATGAAAAATATTATGGATAGAGTGATCAATGAACTAACTGATCACAAAGCTGAAGCTGATCTATTTTTCTCAACGGCCAAATCCCTCAAGATGAGTGCTCAGAAAGGTGCCATCTCAGAATATAAAGTTTCAAGTTCTCAGATTCTGGGTGTGCGTGCGATCAAAGACGGCCGCGTAGGCATTTCCTATACTGAAGCTCTTGATGATGAGTCAGTGTCTCTTCTCATCAAACAGGCCCTTCAGAATGCTGAAACAAGTGAACCG
>JBEIQF010000404.1:0-2904 GCA_040376635.1 Halobacteriovoraceae bacterium | reverse complement strand
GGGAATCATCGGACAATCGACTATCCTCGTGGATACGTTTTCCGGCGGACTCGGAGCGGCCTATTACTTCACTGAAGGATTCAGGGGAGAATTACTCTTTGATCACACAGATTACGATCAATTGAAAACGGAATTTCATACAACAACCCTTAACCTTAGCTGGATGTTTTAATGGTACAGGATTATTGCCTTCTTCTCTTAAAGGGAACTGCGTTCTACTTTCTCGCTATCAACCTCGTTTACGGATGTCTCATGCTTCTGTCATGGATGAAAATCCAGAGATATCGCATGAACCGCAGAAAAGAAAAAGAGATCAAGGAACTCCCTGGTGTCAGTTTCATTGTTCCTGCCTATAACGAAGAGTCATTGATCGTTGAAACGATTCAGACTTACCTTTCTCTTCCTCAGGAAAAGAAAGAAATCATCGTCATTAATGACGGCTCTCACGACAAAACGATGAGTCTTCTGAAAGTGATGTACCAACTCCGCAAAACTGAAGATCCTACTGGTCGTTTGTATCAGTCGATCACTCATCCGGCCCTCAAAGTTCTTGAAGCTCCCCATATGGGTAAAGCTCAGGCCCTTAACTTCGGGATTCGTTTTGCGAAATTTGATCTGATTTGCACGATGGATGCCGACACAGTTCCGATGGCCCGCGGCGTGGAAGCTTGTCTTCGCGCGTTTGCCCTTGATCCAAAACTCCACGCATGCGGCGGTGTGATTCAGGTTCTTTCAACTCAGCAGTTAAAAGACAACTCTCCTTTAATGAATCGTGCGAAAGAATGGGTGACATCATTCCAGCGTATTGAATATCTCAGAACATTTGTTTGCGAGAGACTCGGCTGGAGTTACCTTGGTTCTACGATTCTTATTTCTGGTGCCTTCTGCATGCTGAAAAAAGACGCGATTCAAAAGATCGGTGGATTCAGTCCACGTTCTATTACGGAAGACTTTGATCTTATCGTAAGACTTCGTCGTGCTTTCCCGAAGAATGCAAATTTCAGGATTCTCCCTGTTACAACTTGTTACACACAAGTCCCTCGTAAGATTAAGCATCTTTCAAAACAGAGAATGCGCTGGCAGATGGGACTTATACAGACGCTTTTCCAGAACGGAACTCTCTTCCTTCACCCTGGTCACGGCTTCCTTGGTCTTCTTGCCATTCCTTATTTCTGGTTAGTGGAAGCTCTATCTCCCCTCGTTGAACTCATGGCCTACATCGCGTTACCATTCGCTCTCTTCAACGGTTGGATTGATCCGGCGACTGTTGCCATGTATTTCGGTATCGGGATTCTTTTCAACCTTCAGATTACAATGATTGGTATTTATTTTGATAATCGTTACGTTTCAAAAAACAATTCGTGGTCTATCACTCGCAGTGCAGTTGAAACAATTCTTCTTCACTTCGGATATAAACAAATGAATTCGTGGTGGAGATTACTTGCGATGATGAAGAGCTTTTCAAAAGCTCCGTCTTGGGGTGAGAAGCCTCGTCAGGAAATCACTCATTATTTCTGAAAAATAAAAGCCTTGATTCCCACTTCCTGGAGATTTTACGATCTTCGGGGAGTGAGAAAGGTTTCTTTCTGTATCCTTGTCTTGCCGGATCTTTCGCTAATTCCATCTGCTGATTCACTGTATACCTGAAAACCTCCATGAGGTTCTCATGTTTCTCTCCAGAGCTTTCCATTCCCATTCTATTGAGATCAAGAAGGACCTGATGAATACTTTCAACAGTTGAAAGGCAACCAGGCATTGGCTGGTGTTTCACTTTAAATTCAGAGATGCGGTCTGAGTGAAAGCTCACGCGCGGCAAATGATGAAGGCACGTAGAAAGTTTCATCATCTTCTTGGCACAAGGCCAGGTTCCGTCGATCACAATGAACTGAGCGAGTTTTGTTGTTTTATTTTTTAGTTCCTCAGTACCCAGATCAATCGTGACATCCCCCGGATAGAGAACAAACGTTTCATAGTTTTCATCATCGAGAATTTCTTTCAGACGTTTATTGTCATCAAAATTGATATCCACGAGGACTTCAGAATTTTTGAGAATGAGGTGCGAGAATCGTCCCGTCCCCACTTTCTCTTTTTTAAATTCCATCGGATGCATCAGGATGATAAATCGGGACTGAGTCTCAAACGGTTTGAGCTTCTCACACACACAAGTGAGAAGACGACGGCGGCAATGTAAGCAGAGATTTAGTTTTTGATCATCCACCGGCGAGTTTCACTTTGAAGCCAAGCTTTTCAAGAAAGCCTTTGATCTTCTCACGATGATCACCCTGGATCTCGATCATGTTATTCTTGAATGATCCGCCAGTACCGCAAAGACCCTTGAGCTTTTTCTCAATATCCTTGAAGTAAGCTTCATTATTCGGAAGTTCAAACACCACGGAAACGGTTTTACCGCCGCGGCTGTTTTTTTCAAGACGAATTTTTAACGTATGCTGAGAAGGAACCATGTCCGAAGCCTTGGGACAGGCACAAGGGTGCTTACCGCACTTGGGACAACGCTTTTTGAAGTTGGGGTCATCAGAATAGACAATTTCGTAATCAGACATGTGCCTATTTAAAAGTTGACTCATCCATGAGTCAAGAGCTTAAACGTGCAGACAGCAATCCATGCTAATTAAACGCGGCACTTGAAAAGAGGGTTGCCGTGATCGAGAACAATCCTAGACTTACCAAGAGAAAAACTTTTTCCATTTGGCCTCCCTTTCCTGAAGACAAATTACGACTCTTAAAATGCAAAGACATCTTACTTTTGCTGCCAGTCAGAGTATGTTAGGATGTTGTAATTATGCCTAGATACATAATTTTCAACAAACCTTACGATGTCCTCTCTCAATTCACTCCCGAAGACGGGGCCAGATCTCTTGCTGAATTCGGTCTCCCGAAAGATGT
>JBEIQF010000347.1:0-3470 GCA_040376635.1 Halobacteriovoraceae bacterium | reverse complement strand
GGTGCCCATGCTTCTTCAAGATCGTTGATGGCCATATCCATCACACGTCTCATGAATGAAAGTTCAATTGATGTGAATTCTTTTCCTTCGATCTTTGTGAATGGACGGTCAGTTCCACCAAAGTATGAATCGATGATTGCGTAAGCAAGCTTTGATTCAAACACGATCAGAGCAGGACCGCGAAGTTCATTGAAACGCATAATACACATACACGATGGAATCGGGAGTGTGTTGACGAATTCACCGAACTTCAAAAGATCTGTCGAGATCATAGAGATCGTCGAGATTTTTCTTAGTGAGTTTGAAAGGGATACTCGGAATTGACGAATGAATCGCTCGTAAATGATCTCAAGGATCGGCATTCGACCACGAATAACTCGGTCTTGGTTAGTGAGATCGTAAGGTTGAATATTCGCATCCGTCTCTTCGACTTCTCCGAATCCCTCGAGTTCTCCTGCACCACCGGCATCTGCCGAATCGCCATCATCGTTAACGGCGTTAAGTAATGCGTCTACTTCGTCTTGGCTCAATACTTGGGCCATAGGCTCCCCTCCTGGGATTTTTAACCGTTTTCACGGTGAACTAAAAAGCATCCTGCTAATTAGTTGATTTGGAAGCTGATGTAGTAAATATCTTCCACTCTGCCATCAACCAAAAAAGAGTTGATAGAAGCTTTAATCTCATCTTTCAAGAAGCTCTTCCCTTCTTTTTTAAGAAGGTCATCAGGTCTCTTTGTATTGAGAATGCTGATGATAGTGTCGCGAATCTGAGGCTTACGTGCTTCAAACTCCGGAGCTTTTGCATCGTCGCTCATTTTTAAAACGATATCCGTACGCACGTAACGTTTCGGACCTTCACCTTGAGCTAAGTTCACAGTGAAACTATCAAGAGTGAGAAGATTTTCTTTCTTCACCACTTCAACAGGTTTCTGTTCACTCGTAGCTTCATCAGATGCAGTCGATGGAGCGTCTTTTTCTTTTAGTAGTGTTGTGAGGTCTGGACGTTTTGCTTCCATGTCCATGAATCGCCACTGAAAATATGCAACAGTTCCCATCGCAACGATGTTCACCACCATAAGAAGTGTGAGTAATGGATTGTTTGAGGAGGGCTGAACCGGTCCTGGTTTTGTATCTTCGGCCATGATTACCTTTTCGCGAAAATTGCCCCATCCTGGGGTCTTGTCAAAATTATAACTTCCATTGGGATTTGAATCAAGGATTGACCTGAACAATGGGTAGATATTGCCTGTTTAGGGTAAAAATACGTCAGGCCGGTGACTTCGGCAAGAATTGCCTACTCAGACCTGAGTGCTTCAATCGGATGAAGCTTCGATGCCGATCTTGCGGGGTAGACTCCGAAGATCAGACCTATAATTAGTGAAAAGAAAAAAGAAATGAAGATGCTGACCGGTGAAATACTCGTGGCCCATCCGGCGAGGTGGTTAAGAACCAAGGCCAGAAAGACACCGGAAAGAATACCTGCAACTCCTCCAACTATTCCTACCACCACAGACTCAACGAGGAATTGATAGAGAATATCTTTGCGGGTGGCCCCGATCGCTTTCCTAAGTCCGATCTCTTTAGTCCGTTCTGTTACTGAAACGAGCATGATGTTCATAATCCCGATTCCACCCACTAATAAAGAAACGGCGGCGATAACCGTCAGGAGCATGGTCATAGTCTTGCTTGAAGCTGAGATGGCGTTCTGAATATCGGCCATGTTGTGAATCATGAAAGCATCTTCTTTCTGAGATTCCGGAATGCGATGTCTAACAGTAATGTAATTCAGAATTTCTTCCTGAAGAGCACTCATGTCCGCATTCTTATCAATCTGAAGATCGATTGAATCCACAGTTGTCTTGCCAAGTAATCGTTTCATCCCCGTTTGAAGAGGAACCATGATCACATCATCCTGATCACGCCATCCTGTTGCACCCTTCTCAGGCAGCAATCCGATCACAAGGAAATTGTTTTTATTAATTCTGATTGTTTCACCAATTGCATTCTTGCCGCCGAAGAGTTCGCGGTGAAGAGTAGCACCAATCACAGCGACACGGGCACGCTTACGATTTTCTTCTTCCGTAAAAAATCTTCCTTCACTCGGCTGATAAGAACGAAGGTCTTTATATTCAGGAACCACGCCCATCACCTGGGTGTTCCAGTTTTTATTCTTAAAGCTTGCTTGTCCTCTGCCATTCACGTTCGGAGCCGCTGCAACCACCGCAGGATATTTCTGCTTAATAGCGATTCCGTCTTCAGGATACAAAAGTGCTGTGGCCCCAGCTTCAGTGGCCGCACCTCCGGATCTCATCGCACCTGTTCTAAGAACCAGAATATTTGCACCAAGACTAGAGAGTTGCGATTCAATCGCCTTCTGGGCACCTTTACCAATTGCAAGCATCGTAACGACCGAAGCAACACCAATCAGTACACCAAGCACTGACAGAAAAGTTCTGATCTTATTTGCCATGAGTTGTTTTAAACCCTGGCGAAAGTGTTCACCCAAAGTGAGAGCTGCGTGTTTTTTTTCAATCATGCCGGAATCAGCAACAGGAATCGCTGTAATGGGAGAATTTCTTTTATCAGAAAGAATCTTTCCATCACGCATGCGTACGATTCGTTTACATTTCTCACCGATTTCATCTTCATGAGTCACCATCACGATTGTCATCCCCTGGGCATTGAGCTTCTGGAGAATTGTCATGACCTGTTCTTCACTATGAGAATCAAGGTTACCAGTCGGTTCATCGGCAAGTATCAATCGTGGCTCATTAATGAGTGCGCGGGCAATCGCCACACGTTGCTGCTGACCTCCGGACATTTCACGAGGTAAATGATGAGAACGATCAGACAACCCTACACCTTCAAGGAATGGGGCCGATTTATTTTTAGAGATTTTACCTTCTGAATATAACAAGGGCAGTGCCACGTTTTCAGAAGCATCAAAGAAACTTAAGAGATTGAATTGTTGAAAGATAAAACCCAACTCATGTCTTCTAAAGAGAGCGAGTTCATCTTCGTTGTAAGTCGAAATATCTTTATCACCAAAAACATATTTACCTGATGTGGGAACATCAAGACAGCCGATCAGATTGAGTAATGTTGATTTACCGGAACCTGATGGACCCATGATTGCGACAAAATCTCCTTCTTCAATAGTGAGAGAAACATTATCCAGAACTTTGAGAGTGTTATCTCCCATCTGGTAAGTCTTCTCAATATTTTCAAGATGGATGAGTTTGGTCATCGGCGACGGCCTCCGCCACCGCGTGGACCAGTAGGCATAAATGGACTTCCGGATTTTTTAGCTCCAAAAGTTTTTTCCGTTTCTTCAACTAACACAATATCACCGTCGTTAAGTCCATTGGTGATTTCAATTCTCTTCCCGTCATCACTCCCCGTTTCAACCGGTATAATTGAAGACTTCTCTTCATTCTGTTTCAGGCGAACTCTGCTTCCTTCCTGATCCAT
>JBEIQF010000191.1:0-6562 GCA_040376635.1 Halobacteriovoraceae bacterium | reverse complement strand
TCGCCTTGGCACTATCAAAAGCTACGATATAGAGCTTGATTGCCTTAGCAAAATCATTCGCTGCATACGCAGTCTCACCTTGGAAGAAAGTTTTTTCAGCTTTCTGAGATGGTGATAACTGAGATGCGAGTTCAAAATAAGCAATGGCTTGATTTGATTTTTCTTTCTGAACTTTTGGAACACTCTTATACGTATCAGAAGCTGTGGTTTTTTGTAGTTCAGCTGCTTTCTTATTCACGTGGAAATTAAGGCGCTTTAATTGATCGTTATCCAGAGGAGATTGAGTGTTAAGGGCAACGAGCTCTTTTGAAACGCGAAGGTGATCCGCTATCTTGTTAAACTTATCAAATAGATTCAACTGTGCAATGAGAATCTCAATGCGCTTGTCACGATTCTTCTCGTTCTTTTCAGCTTGCTCAAGAAGTGATTCGGCCTGGGCAAAACGACCTTGAGTTACAATTGCATTTGCGATTTTTACGAATTGTTCAGTGTAGTTAAGACCCTGAGCTTCGTAGAATTTAATCGCATCATTCATGCGACCAGCATCAACATAGAAAATACCGATATCTCTTTCTACGTTACCCTTCATATCGATATATTTCTTATCCCCGCTCTTACGGTGAATTTCACGCATAAGATTGATAGCTTTGTCATAATTCTTCACACGGTAATAAGACCATGCAAGATTGAAAGCATCTTTTGTCCACCACTTGTCATTTAGTTTATGGATAGAGGCTTCATAAAGAGGAATTGCCTCTTTGTATTTGTGATCATTGTAATAATAATCAGCGAGATTCAATTTAGACTTCAGTCCAACCTGGTTAGAAGCTGGCGCTCCTTTGGCAGACAGTGCGAAGTATTTCTGAGCGAGTTCATGCTGGCCAAGTTCTTTATAGTTATAGGCCAGGATATAGTACACATCACCGATCTCTTTATACTTAGGAAACTTTTTTACGACTACAAGTGCAGAGTCGTTAGCAGCATCAAAAAACTTTGAAGAGGTCTTGAAGAATTCAGCACGACTCACATTTCTTCTTTCATCAGCAGGGATCGCAAGGTATTGCTCGTTCTCTGCTTCTCTGAAAAGTCTTCCCTTTTCAAGGTTAAGTTCAGAAAGTCTTAAAAGCGTATCCGGAGATTTGTAGTCCTGCTGTTTAGCAAGTCTTGAAACCTCAGATAGTTCTTCGTCGACGATTGAAAGAATCTTTTTTCTTCTATCGTCTAATGTAAGTTTGGCCGCAAAAGCGGCCTCAACTAAAAGTAATGTAAGGAGAAGGAATCTTAGCATTCAGACCTCAAGGCAAAGACGTAGTCACCGAGTTCATCGGCCCAGAACTCACCATTGAAAGTCCAGAAATACTGTTTATCGTTTCTTTCAATGTATTGAACGTCACCACGTTTTTTACCGGTAACAGTGTCAGAGTTATAAAGTTTCTCTTTTCTTTGAGCGAGTACTTCAAGCTTGATGTAACTCATGCCCTGGAATGCTGTATAGAGTTCAGCATATTTTGAGACGAGACCTGCTCTCACGTAAGCGCCAAGAGTTGTCCTGTACTCATCAGCAAGTGTTTTCACATTTCTGATAAGATTCGCGTTCATTGAAGTATTTGAATGCTTACGAAGAGTGTTGTATTCCCCGATTGCTGCAGTCAGAGCACTCTTCATCTCGATATAAGCTGCTTCTTTTCTGATCGACTTAAGGATGTTGTTCACGATGTTGATCGGAGCTGGTTTATTATCTTCGTGATCCGCCATCAGATCATAGTAATAACGATAGTTCTTACCACGAGACATAAGGAATGTACGAAGGTCACGAGAGGGTGTTAAAAGCTCATCGTAGAATTCATCAGCAGTTTTTTTAGCATCATCATAAAGACACATTTTCATGTATGTCAGAGCTTTCAGAACTTCCACTTCTGGCTTGAAAATGAAATCAAACACTGGGGCTCTATAAGAAATGAGCTTACCAAGTGTGCGATTATAGTTTTTCATGTAGTAACTCGTCCAGGCTTCCTCAAAAAGGATTTCAGGCCATACGAATGAGTCTTTAGCGATATCAAGATAGCTGAATTCAGCTTTCTTATAATCTTCACCTGCGAACTGGGTTCTTGCGATACCAGCTACACAGTAATCACGGTTGATTTGAAGTTGCTCTCTTTGAGTCATTGATTCAACCTTACCCATTCTTTTTTCAGAAGCACGGATACAGTCACGGAACTGAGACTCAGCTTCTTTCTGATTATTTAAAGATGCATAGATGGCAGCTTTTAGATTCGCAATAAATGGATAAGCAGAGTGATCACCTGAAATATTGTTCACTTCGTTTAAGGCTTCCTGGTTCTGACCTTTCTTGAAAAGTCTTTTCGCCAGAATGTAACGAATGTTTCCAGAGCGTGATCTGCGAAGAATGTCTTCCGGAAGTGATTCGAATGGCTTCACACCTGTGTGATAAAGCATTGTATCGAGAGCACCTTCCATCTCAGAATCGAGTGGACGATCATTTCTAACGATATAGTCTTTCATCCATGGAACTGTTGAATAGTAATAACCACCATTCACCAGTTCAAGAATCGTCCTGCGGTAACCATTCAGGGATATTGTTCCCTTACCGTAGCTACGATCTGCTGATTGGTATGAAGACCATGCAGTAGGAATAACTAATAGAGAGGCTAATAATATTTTTGAGAACATCCGTGTTCTCCTTTTTTCTTAGAATGCGTAGTTAAGACCAAGGCCAAGGTCATAGTTAGTGAACAACTGAGAAGATTTCGAAGAATTTGAATTCTGTCTCTTCGATTTGTCCGCCTTATAAGTAAGACCTGTAACATCAAGTCTTAAGCTCCAGTTTTCGTTTATGTAAAAACGGAAACCTGTATTCCAAAGAGCACCCATCACACTTTCTTTCGTCATCGATTTATCTGTGTTTACCGGAGTGGTGAAAAGGTTTCTGTTATCACTTGTAGAAATGCTTGCGAGACCAAGACCGAAAGTCCAGTCGAAGTAGAAAACTTTATTGAAAGTATTGATCTTAGAGTAGAACGGCGCCCACACAACCATCGCACCCATGTATGAATCGATTTCGCGGTAGAAAGGAATCGCACCCTGCTCTTTTACGCCTTTGGCAGAATCACTTTCTGTTGATGTGTTCTTTCCGAATACACCTTCAATACCCCAGTCTTCTCTGAAGAAGTACCCTGCTCTGAAAGTACCGCCGTAAGCATCAAGAAAATCCTGACTCAAGTTATATGCACCGGTTACACCGACATAAAAGTTTCCATCTTTTCGAAACTTACGATTTTGAAGAACGTAAATTTCTTTGTCGTTATCCAACCATGAGAAATTGTAGAGAGATTTTTCATCAGCAAGTACGACAGTACTCATGATTAGCGACACCAGGATCAATAGGATGTTTTTCATTTTCACTTCACTTGTTAGAACAATAGTAGTCTTTCTAAAATTCTAACATGCTGAGTGGTGAGTGCAAGTTATTGGATTAGCGAGGGCAAATGCTACCGTAGGAACACTGACCGCAATGATCAAGATTCACTTTCCACGGTTCATTTTGTGAGCGCCAGACTGGATAGAGATCGGCTTTGCACTTCTCTAGGGAGACGGTCTGCGTAAGATTCTTCTTTTGATCTACGAAACATAAAATTAGTTCTATTTCTGAGCTATTCTCGACGAGACCTAGTTCATAAAGTGCGTAGGCATATGTTGAAAGCTGCAGCCAATAGTGGTTGAGATTCTCTTGGGTAATCCTTCCGGTCTTAAAATCCCAAACCTGAGCTTTTTGATTTCCTTTCGGAAGTAATACTAAATCTGGAATTCCCGAAATCATGAAATTGAAAAATCTGAATTTGATTTGTTTCTCTGGGATCAGCTCATAGTTATCTTTCTGGTCTTTCAGAAGATCAAGGGCCCATTGAATAGGTTCTTTCAGCTCAGTCCCAAAACTTTCACGGGGAACGATGAAGTTGCGAAGAATCCCTTCTGCAATCTGAGCGTGAATGTAAGTCCCACGTTCTGAAGAAGACCGGATGACTGTCGCGAGTTCCTCACCTTCTTCTTCGACGAATATTTTTTCAGCCTTTTCAGGCTCGGTTACTTTGAGAATATTAGAGAGATAAAACTTTCTCGGGCAATCAAGGAGTGAATTCAATCTCGTCACACTTAATTCCGCAGCAATGAGGAGTTCTGAATCTCCATCACCTTTCGGGAAAATCCCTACCGGATCATGGAAGAACAGAGGAAGTTGCGGAAGGCTTTGAGCATTTAATAGCTCACGCGAATTGAACTCTGTCATTTTGAATTCTGTGACAGCTTCGTTTGTCATTCCATTCTGAGTCCAGCTTCTAAGGCCCAGGATCCAGCTGTTCTTTGGAATACTGAAAGACTTTTCAGGCATTTCAAAATCGACCCAAATGAGTTTTTTCTTCGCTCGTGTACACGCTACATAGAAAAGGCGCTTGGCCTCTGAGAAGTTTTTATATTTCGCAAGTTCATTTTCATAAACGTAGAGAGGAGACTTTTGTTTTTCTCTTTGAGTGATATCGAGATACCAGTTGAAACTTCCGGGAAGATCACCAAAGAGTGATCCATCAACCATGTCTTTTCCATTGGTGTAAATACCAGCGAGATAGACTGAATCGAACTCAAGACCTTTAGAAGCGTGTGCTGACATGATCTGAACCATGCCGGAATTTTCTCCGGAACGTAGCTCAAGACTGAGACGATCATTATCTCCTCCTTCAAGCTGCTTCATCATACTTTCCGGATCCTGCAGGAAGAGGTCTGAAATCGTCTGAATTGTTTCAAGGTTAATATCTGAGTTTTCATTCGTAAGATGAAGCTTATGAATGAATTTCCTGAAGGCTTCAATCATCCCCCAGTAAATGACATTCTTATCAAAATCTTCGAGGTCAGCTTCAGTTACTTCTTCAGTGAGGCCAAGAATATTGAAATAGCTCTTGAACAGGAAAAGAGGATATTTATTCTTTGTTTCAGCGTTTGAATCAAATTGTCTTCTCAAGAGACAAACAAACATGCCAAGAATCGGGTCGTCGAGAAGATCGATCTTAAACTGGGCCGTGAAGCCGATCTTTCTTTCCATCAACGCACGGATGAGCTCCCCACTTGGGCGAAGCTTGCTGTAGAGAACGGTGCAGACATTCGTTGTTGTTTCACGCTCTTTCTTAATGGCATCGGCCACCATCATCGCTTCAAGACGATTGATGTCTTCATTCTTGAATTTGTCTTCGGTCTCGAGATCTCTCAAAAGTGCTGCTGAATAGATTTCAATCGCACCAGTTTCTTTCGGAGTAACCTCTGACGGAACATTCTGATCTTCCGGATCAACGGTAAAGGGATCATGCCCTTCAAAGTTCTGACCCAAAGGTAAAATTGTTCTGAAGAGCGAGTTATTGAAATTAATAATTTCAGGAAGAGAACGATAGTTGTTTGCAAGAGTTCTCGGCTGCGGAACAAGTTTCGCACAATCTTTAAAGACTGAAAGTTCACCACCACGGAAACCGTAAATGGCCTGCTTGGCATCACCTACACAGAAAAGACGTGTATAGTCCTCGCCGATAAGATTCTGGATAATCCTGAACTGAATGTCAGAAGTATCCTGAAACTCATCCACAATGAAGTATGAGAAAGCTTTTTGAATGCGTTCACGATCTGCTGAATTCTCAAGCCCTAGGGAAACAAGATATTCAATGTCCCCGAAAGTCATCCCTTGATTTGGATCAAGGCGTTCTTCGATGAAATTGAATAATTCCTGACAGAGAGTCATCCAAGGGAGAACCTTTGCCTCATAGTGAGTCTGGTAGTCGTTGACGACTTCTTTCCATTTATTGACCCAATCACGAAGGAGGGCAAGGCCGTCTTTTGCAGCTTCTGCTTGCGGAGATTTTTTCTTCCCAGCTTCGCCACGAAGAACTTTAATTGGTTCGAATAAATCACAATAAATTTTGAACTTATCCACACTGTCGACGACAGGAAGACCAGAGTTCTGAAAGGTTGCGATTACTTTTTCAAAAGCAGAACGATCTTTTTCATTATCAAGCTCAAGGGAATGAACAGGAGCAAGCGCATCTTCTAATTCGTTAAGCTTGAAGGACTTCGCGAGTAGCTTACCGATGGAAGAAGGATGGATCTCAGAGGCATCAAACTTTTTCCATTCAAGACGAAGGCCGGGATCACTGAAGACATTGGTGAATGCTGAAAGGAGCGCACGTTTTTCTCTGACTACGATATCAAGAATGTCCGGACCGATTTTAGCCGAGTGATTTTCAAACCACATTTCCACCAGTTCACGAACCTGATCGGTTCTCTGAGGAGAAAAGATAATGTCAGCTTCAGTTGAGAGATGCGGAAAATATCCCATTGTGATGAGTTTCTTACAGAATCCATCGATGGTTGTCACAAGCAGCATAGGGAGAAGTTCATTGGCAACTCTCCAGTGCTCTTTATCATTTTCAGTAGTGTCGGCGATTTCCTGGAATTTCTCAGTCAGACGAATACTCATCTCGCCAGCAGCTTTCTTGGTGAAAGTCATCAT
>JBEIQF010000058.1:0-12928 GCA_040376635.1 Halobacteriovoraceae bacterium | reverse complement strand
CTGATTTCCAATGCACACAAGGCCGGAATAAAGATGGCCGAGAAAGCTCAAAGAGATGATGTCGATTTTCTGATTGCACTCACTCACATCGGAGTGGATGCTGATAAAAAACTCGTGAAAAAGTCCCGTACGATTGACCTTGTAGTAGGTGGCCACTCACATACGAAACTTCCTCGTCCGGTATTCCAACCGAACATGAAAGGCAGAGAGGTTCCTGTTGTTCAGGCAGGTGCTCACTCAATGTTTGTCGGCTCAATTTTGATGGATGTTCAGAAAGACGGTCAATCGAAGCTCATTGATTACCGTATGATTCAAATTGATAAAACGGTACCTGAAGAACAAACGATGAAAGAGTTTGTAGGCAATGCTTATACCAATCGAGAGCAATATTTCGGACGCCAATGGGATGAAGTCATCGGGTTCTCAAAAATCTCACTTTCTGGAATTCAAAACGGACAGGAAAACGGACACAGCACTTGCTGGTCAAAACACATGGCACGCCTCACGAGAGTCTCTGCGGATACGGATCTTGGACTTCAATTCGATACCTTCCAGGGCGAAGAAATTCCACCTGGACCGATTACATTCGGAGATATGGTGGACAACTTCCCTCACTTCAGAAAATGGGGTGACATGGGTTGGAATATTGCACGGGCGAGAGTTTCAGGCTTTCTCCTAAAAAAGATCCTGAATCTTCTTGCGAATTCAGATGTAAAACTTGCTGTGACTATTGATGGAATTAAATCCAAAAAACATGAATTCAATCCGAGAACAGATCACGTTTCAGAAGCAAGAATTAACGGAGAACCTATTCAGAGTCTTCGTTACTACACGATCGCTCTTCCTTCAGAAGTTCCTTTTGCAATGGAGAAAATGTTCAATGTCCTTTCAGGCGTTCTTCTGCATGAACTTGAATATCTTGAAGATAAAAACTACTGGCCGCTACTTGAAGACTACATCAGAAAGAACTCGCCGATCCGCTGTCTAGCTGATTAGACTTCGGCAAATTGATAACAAATGTTGTACCGTCGACGGGATAACTTTCCACCTCGACTGTTCCTCCATGAGCTTCAGTCACACCCTTCACAAGACTGAGACCAATCCCCCAGCCCTTTCCTTTCTTTCTCGCAGAATCAGCTCTCGTAAATTGATCAAAGATGGAGATTTTCTCTTCAGGTCTGATGACATTTCCCATGTTATGAACTTTGAGACAGACTGAATCATCAAGATCAATCACATTCACATCTACCGGATAATTACGATCTCCATATTTCATAGCATTTCCGATGAGATTTTCCATGATTCTTCTGACACCGTCACCATCCCAATAACCTTTGAGTTCACTTTGATCACAATGAAAATGAATGTGCGCACCAAGAACTTCATAATCATGACAGACATTTTTTACAAGTCTTACCATGTCCCACGAATTGATATTTAAATTGAGTTTGCCACCAGCCTTGAGTTTTCTTGCATCCAGAAGCTCATTAATCATGCGAGCAGTACGATCAATATTAGCAACAGATTTTTCAATATACATATGCGCCTTTTCAGGCTCATGAATATATCTTCCGGCAAGTTCTGAGGCTGCTCGTGAAATCATAAGAGGAGTTCGTAAATCATGAGAGAGTTTAGCGATAAATGAATCCATCATTTTTTGCTCAGATTTCAAATCTATGATCTCTGCCATGCTTAAGTTTGCAGATTGAATAAGTTTGTTTCTTTCTGTGACATCTGAGACAACTTTAGCAAATCCCAGATGCTTTCCGTCTTTGAAGATTGGTCTGATATAAACATCTGCTAAAAATCTTTCCCCATTCTTCCTTCTCCGTATTCCCTCTCCTCTGTATCTTCCTTCTATTAACGCCACATGAAGGTGGTGCATTGGCTCATCTCTCAACACTCCATCTTTCGGATAGAGCATAGAAAAATGTTTTCCTATCACTTCTTGGGATTCATATCCCTTCATTCGAGCTGCACCCAAATTCCAGGTAGTGATGAAACCATCCTTGTCTATCGTAAACACAGCATAATCCTCTACACCCTGGACAAGTGTTTTATATCTTTCCTCATTCTCACCGGAACTTACCATCTGGGCACTGATCCTTTGATTAACTGAATCTGAATCAACAAGTTTTTGTTTCATCTCATCTGACTCATTCATGGATACTCTTTCAAATTCAGTCACAGCGACTCTGATGGATGTAACGATATACTGCCAAATGACATTCGAAGATTCTTTATTAATCGGACAGTCCTCTTCCAGAACTTCTTCAATAACATCTTTTAAGACCATGAATTGTGAGATTAAAATATCTAAAGTAAAGACGTGTTTAAGTGCTTTTAGTTTGTTGTGTTCCCACGCAAGTTTGTTGACTGGGGTTCCGCTCTTAGAACATTTAATAAGGGATTGGATGAGATAATCAACTTCTCTGGGAATAACTGCGCTGATGTAATCCTTTTCCACATCTTGAGGTAGCTTAATCTTTTCTTTTAATCTCTGATCGTAGAGGACTAAAATGTCATTCTTCTTTGATTCAATTCTTTTAGCAACGTCTTCGACAGGATTCATTCTTACCTCTCTTAGCTGATAAAAATTTTATCAGCTAAGATCAGAGGTAAAAGTCTTCATGCGCATCTCAAGGTTAGTACTGACCTGTGCGAAGAAGTACCAAAGTACAAGCGTTTTCAACTTCAATACCGTTTTTAGTCAGTGACTGAGCGAGCTTAGGATTTTCCGCTCCGGGATTGAAAATAACTCTCTTGGGATGAACAGAAATCATATCCTTTTCATATTTGTCAGAAATCGCCGGATTCACATAAACCGTGATGGTGTCCACTTTTTGACCCGCCAGCTCACTGAGGTTATGGACGACTTTCTGGCCTAAAACCTCTTCCTCACGAGGATGGACAGGGATCGCCTTATGCCCGTAATCCGTAAGCATTTCCATGCATTTATAGGCATACCTAGACGTATCGCTTGATGCTCCAATTACTGCTACAACTTCCATGGCCTCTCCTTGAAAAAAACGCTAAAATATTCCATAAAAAGAGAGAATATATGGCGTTTATAACAAAAACATTTTACTCCCAGGATGACCTTGTCGGCCACCTCAAGGCGCATCAACCGAGTTTCTATTTCTCATCAAAAACCTCAACTGTTATCCCTTACGATAAGCTCGATTCATTACTTCCTTGGAAGAAAGATTCTGATTTCTTCCTGTGTGATCTTTCAAAGATCCCATCGCACATGGAAGTTAAAGAAAACGGAAACCTGATCCTTCGTGGAGCAGTGTCATGGGAAGAAGCGAAGAAGTTCCTTCGTTCTAAAGGCAGAAACCTTAAGACTTCCCCTACTGAACAATTAGCACTCATCACAGCTGGGATTGCAACTTCATGTACGGGTGAGCGCTGTTTTGCTTTTGGTAACATGCGCTCACAAGTTGTGCGTCTTAAATATCTTGATTACAACGGTGAAGAGAAAGAATTGAAGCGCGATGAAGATTTCAAAACTTCTTCAGCTTCTTTCACTCCGTATAAAGACGATTTCAAATTTTACCAGAGCTTTAAAAACGCTCCTTACCCGCGCTTTGAAAAAGCGATCGATCTTATGATCGGTACTGAAGGCCAGCTTGGTCTTGTGACGGAAGTTGAAATTGAGACGACTGACAACGAACCGGTAAACTACGTGTTCATGCTCCTCCCTCGCTGGGAAGAAGATATGTCGGCGCACCTTGAAATTTACAATGCTGTTCAGAAGCACAGAGATACAATCTTCTCATGCGAACTTCTGGATTCTAATTGCATGAACTATCTTAAACCTGATGAAAAACTCGGCAACAACGAGGACGTGATCTTCCTTGAAATCAAGTCGTCTGCTTTCGAAGACATCTACGGAAACGTTCTATGCAACCTTGAAAAAGTTTCTGCAGAAAACGTTTATGAAATCGCTGAAGGCAAATTCCATAACGTACGTGCAGGTGTTCCTCGCGCTATTTTCGAAGAAAACTCGAAGATGGGTGTTGTGAAAGTTGGTACAGATGTTCAGGTTGGCCCGGAGCATTTCCCTGATCTTTTAAACTTCTACCGTGAAGCTTCAAAGATTGGTGTTCGTTATTGTTTGTTCGGTCACTTCGGGGACGCTCACCTTCACTATAACTATATGCCTAAAAAAGAAGAGACTCAAAAGTGTCTCGATGAATTCCAGAAGCTTTATGACAAAGTTCTTACGTGGAAAGGTTCACCATTTGCTGAGCATGGGATTGGTCTCATTAAGCAGAAGTACATTAAGAAATTTCACGGAAAGAATCAGCTCGGGTTGTTTCATGATTTAAAGAAAGAGCATGATCCGTATAATCAGTTCTTCCCTCAAGGGTTTATGAGTACGGAAGCTTAAGAAAGATCGTAAAAGAAGTTCTCAATTATTCTAGGCTATCCAAAAAATTTCGTGGTTCGAACTTGGGACAGACATTTGCAAGCAAATGTCTCGTCCGATAGTTGGGGATTCTTTTATTCTCCGCCGGGGAGCTTGCTCCCCAAGGACAGGTTCGAAGCAGAGATTTCTTTTGGGCGCGGCTCAGGTTGAGAACCTAGTTATCTGAACTCAGAGAATTAAGCCTCTGTTTTCATCGCAAACAGACAAATTTCTTTCTTATGACTTGGTAGGTATTTTAACTCAACTTTATTGAAGCCGTTTGAGCGCATCTTTTCGCGAATAGTGGCAACGACTTCAAGATGCTTGGATTCGTTCATCTTGAGAGTCAGAATCAATCCTCGAGGCTGGAGGAATGTCAGGAGACGCCAGACTTCCTTCAGGACAACAGTGGGTGGAAGATTAATATCACTGACGATCCAATCGATATCTTCTTTGAAATCATTTTCAGAAAGAGTTTCGAAAGGACGACGAATATGTTTGAAGTTATAGTTTTTTGTAATTCGCGGATCCATGTCAGCAGGATCAACACCAATAACCCTAAGGTCTTGCTCTAAAAGAAACTGGCTTGCTCCGCCCGGGGCAGAACCAAGTTCAAGAATTCTTTCCTGGTGATCAAAAGGCAAATCGAATGCCTCAAAGGCCTCAGCGATTTTATAGTAAGCGCGGCTTGGAGAATCTGTTTCGAGGATGGAACTTACTTCACCCGGAGTCTGAAAGTGATCAGATCTTAGCGTGTAGTTACCGATCCAGAATTCATCATTTCCGGCCATCATGATCAGAGTAACTGTCTCGCCTTTCTTGAAGATTGATTTATCCGACATAGCTTTGAGGTCGGCCGGTATTTCAAGCTTACTGTTAACGGCGAAAACCCATGCTTTCTCGAAATCTAATTCTTCCTTGCGGAATTTTCCTGATGAACGACCTGAAACTCGACAAAAGAGTGGATTGAACGCCACTTCTCGGTCTGACTTAAAAGTGATAAAACCAGGGCGTGAGTAGCTGAGTTTGCAATCCGGATAACGGATAGAAATCTCCTCTTTCAAAAGAGGTTCAGCATCAACATTAGTAAGAACGAAATAGAAATGGGCCATTCAAAATGAATATCAGAGAATTCGCTTTTAATCTGCAAAAAGTTTATGCGGAAATGGCGGACACATTTTCTGCGTATCAGTCAGGTACTAAACTCACCTGTCCACCTGGTTGTGGACGATGTTGTACCAATCCAGAGATCGAAGCTTCTGTCCTTGAGATGATTCCTTTCGCTCTTAAAATCTATGACGAAGGTCATCTCGAAGAATGGATGCAAAAGCTTTCAGAAAGAGAGAATCCTCAATGCATACTTCTGGAAACTGATGAGTTTGGAAAAACCAAATGCAAATCCTACCTTGAGCGCCCGAGCGTTTGTCGTATTTTCGGAGTTGCCGGAACTCTTAACAAGCATCAGGAAGTGACTCACTCCATCTGCAAACTTCTAAAAGAGCTCAATGCCGATCTTCCAAGACCGTCTGAGAAGACCCCTCTTATTCCCCACTGGTCAGCAAAACTCTCCGCTCTAGATCCCGAGCTCATGAAAAACCAAATGCCCATCAATCAGGCGATGAAGGCCGCACTCGAAAAAATTGCCTTTTACACACAGTACCAAGTTATCTAATTTTTAATTTTCCACTCTGTGTCGAAGTAAGAATCATAGTTATCAACACGAGAACTTACATTCGAATTATCAAGATCTGGTTAAGCGGACATATTAGTTTTAATTAAGTGACAATTAAGTTTGGCCATCTTAATGTTTTTCCAAATTTTCAACCCTAAGGAAGATTAATGAAACTGTTTGCCACTTTCTTTATCGCTCTCTTTTCTCTCACTGCTTTTGCTCAGCAAGATCAGAAACTTCCCAATGGAAAATGGGCCTACTACGGCGAAGAGTTCTATGTAACTCTTGCTTCTAAAAAAGGTTTCGACAGATCTCTTTTCAACAAAATCTTCAATGAAGTGCACCAGTCAATTCCTGGCAAGCCTGACGTTATCTCAACTCAGTGTAAAACAAACTGCTACCGTCACACTTCTGTTGGCTACGATAAAGCTCGTAAGATCATGTTCGGTGAACTTGATACTCTCAGAGATAATCTTGGAAAAACTTATGTTCTTGATGTTTATTGCGGGAAGAAATTCTATTTCACTAATCTCGATGAAGTTTCAGGCATGCACGCTCAGGTAAATATCGAGCACACTTGGCCTCAATCTAAATTCAACGGCAACTATCCTAAAGACATGCAGAAATCTGATATGCACCACCTTTACCTGACTGATTCTCAGGCAAACTCTACTCGTGGTAACTCTCCCTTCGGATTTGTTGATTCTTCTGAAGACCGTATGGGTGGCGAAGGCTGTCGTAACTCAAGAATGGGTTTCATGATCGATGGTGGCGATGTTTACACTCCACCAGCTCCTCACCGTGGAAACGTAGCTCGCGCTCTTTTCTACTTCTCTATGCACTACAACCTTGGCATCAGCAAAGCTGAAGAAATGATCCTTCGTCAGTGGCATAAAGTTGATCCAATTGATGAAAATGAATTGAAACGTCATGAAGCGATTGCGAAACACCAAAAAGTACGTAATCCTTTTGTAGACCATCCTGAATTGGTTGAAAGGATCAATGATTTCTAAATGAACTACACAAACCCACACGGCCCAAGTTGTCCCTGGTATCCAATAACAGAGAGCCAGGGAGCTCCCAACATCAAATGGTGTGAAGAGACCTTGTGCCAGTGGGTTTCTGAACCAGCTAATACCTGGTCCAATCTCGGTTATCTCATTGTTGCTATCATCATCACTGTCATCGCTTTCAGAAATAATCACAATTCAAAGCTCAAGCAATTCGGCCCCATCATTTTCTTTATGGGTGCGATGTCGTTTTTCTATCACCAGTCTAATTTCTACGGTTCGCAGATCCTCGATTTTGTCGGCATGTTCTTCTTTGTCGGCTGGGCGAAAGGCATGAACCTTATTCGTCTGGGTAAACTCAAAGATAAACATCTTGTTGGTTTTAATTTGATCGTTGCCGCAATTTATACAATCGTCATGCACATCATGTACGTGACTGGCGTGAAGTTTCAGGCACTCGTCCTGATCTCGGCATTCATCATCCTCGGAACAGAAATCGCAGCTCAGAAGAAAAAGAAAACTGACCTCGGCTGGTTCATTGCTTCGATTGCCACACTCATTGTTGCTTTCGGATTTTCCATCTCAGATGGCCAAAGAATTTGGTGCGATCCGACTCAGCATGGCTGGTTCTCTCAGGGACACGCCGTCTGGCATTGGACTGCTGCAATTGCTATGTTCTTCATCTATAAGCACTATTCCCAAGAAAAACTGCGTTAAAACTCCTGATTCAACTCTCATTTCCGGTGTGTTAGTCTCTTCGGACTCATAACTCACAAGGAGCGGTTGATGTCCGGTTTTAATAAAGTCGTAAAGACTTATGATGAGGCCCTCGCTGGTATCACAGACAATATGTTTTTGATGGTTGGCGGTTTCGGTCTTTGCGGAATTCCTGAAAATCTAATCAAGAAAGTTCACGACATCGGTGTGAAGGGTCTTACGATCGCTTCAAACAATGCTGGTGTTGATGGTTTCGGTCTTGGAATTCTTCTTGAGAAAAAACAAGTTAAAAAAATGATCTCCTCATACGTTGGTGAGAACGCTCTGTTTGAAAAGCAGGTTCTTTCTGGCGAGCTTGAACTTGAACTGACTCCACAAGGAACACTTGCTGAAAAAATCCGCGCTGCGGGTGCAGGTATTCCTGGCTTCTTCACAGCTACTGGTTACGGAACTCTTGTTGCTGAAGGCAAAGATGTGAAGATGTTCAATGGCCGTCCTTACGTTCTCGAACCAGCATTCCCGAAAGCGGACTTCGCTCTCGTGAAAGCGTGGAAAGCTGATACATACGGTAACCTTATCTTCAGAAAAACAGCGGCGAACTTTAACCCGATGATTGCGACTGCAGGAAAAATCACTGTTGTTGAAGTTGAAGAAATCGTTCAGCCGGGTGAGCTTGATCCTAACTTCATTCATGTTCCGGGAATCTACGTTGATCGTCTGATCCTCGGAAAATTTGAGAAGAGAATCGAGCAGAGAACAATTAAAAAATAATCTAAGGATATAACTATATGGCACTCTCAAGAGAACAAATTGCTCAAAGAATTGCTCGTGAAATGCGTGACGGATACTACGTTAACCTTGGTATCGGAATCCCTACTCTCGTAGCTAACTATATCCCTCAAGGCATGGAAGTGATGTTCCAGTCTGAAAACGGAATTCTCGGTATGGGTGAATTCCCTACAGAAGAAAATATCGATGCTGATCTTATCAACGCCGGAAAACAAACTGTGACAGTTGTTAAAGGTTCAGCATTCTTCTCATCTGCGGATTCATTTGCAATGATTCGCGGTGGCCACGTCGATTTAACAATCCTTGGCGCTTTCGAAGTTGATTCTACAGGAGCACTTGCTTCTTGGATGATTCCAGGAAAACTTGTGAAAGGAATGGGCGGGGCGATGGATCTCGTTGCTGGTGCTGAGAACATCATCGTAGCGATGTCTCACGCTTCAAAAGATGGCGCTTCTAAAATTCTCAAGAAATGTTCGCTTCCACTTACTGGTGTGAATTGTGTGAAACTAGTTGTGACTGATCTTGCAGTTCTTCGCCTTGAAGGTGGCAAATTCCATCTTCTGGAAAGAGCTCCTGGAGTTTCAGTTGAAGAGATCAAGAAACTCACAGAAGCTGAGCTTGTTATTCCTGCAAACGTTCCAGAGATGACTTTCTAATTTACTGCGGTTCTGTGCCAGGTTCTGGTTCAGGGGTTTCCCTATCCGGACCTGGTACAACTTCCGGATTCGGTGTTGGCTCATTCGGCATATTTCCATAATCCACTTCAGGTTTCGTTGATAATCCACCAGTGTCTATTTCGATAGGAAGAGCACCGGGATTGGGATTAGTTGGTTGTGGTGTCGGATTTGGTTGTGGAGTCGGTTCCATAGATCCCTCCTAAAAGTTAAATTTTAACATTCGTGAACTCTCACGGCACTTAACTGATTAACCTTGGATCAAATGCCTCTAAATGTGGCCAGAAATCGTTGATTTAGGGCATTTGGATCAAATTCTTAAGAATAATTGATCAAGATTTTCAGAAGTTATACCGAATACCTGACTGTCCTCATAATGTGTTTACCGGAGGTACGTTTATGAAAGGTTTTAAACTCATGTTAGCAATTGCCATGTTCGTGACGAGTGTCACATTTGAAGAACAGGTGATGGTAACGGATCAAGGTCTAGCGACGAATTGGGAAGTGTCAGTGGGTACATCGAATGCAATGGCACTCGCAGCAGCTATGGAATTCGAATAAATCTTTAATTGGGGCCGGGGACACCGGCCCTTTTTTCACTTAACATTTAATGATGAAAAAAATTACTCCCCTTCTCTATGTGGTGCTGATCGCTGTTTTGATCATTGTCGGAAAAAAAACAATCTTCAAATCTAAGCCTCTTGAAATACCGAAATACGGTAACTATCTCTCATGCATAGGTTATCCATTTGATTTGAAGTTTAAATTCACAAGTTCAACTATCCTTGCAAAAGATTCACTTCCTGAAAAACAAGAATCAAAGAATCGTCTTTATTATTCGGCCGCATTCTTTCAGAACATGTACACATTTACGAATATCCATGATTACAATTTAAATACAAATCTCAAATGGTCATCACTGAGTGACAAAGATCCTTCAATAAAAGTCATCAAAGTTGAAGATATCCCTTACCCAGTCGACGTGGAACTTTCGCCGGGGACTGAACTTTCTGGATTTCCACCTGAAGCAACGATGTATCTCACTTCACTATTTGAAAAAGGCAAGATCAAGAAAGATGATCCGGCCGTGAAAGTGACATATGAATATGAAAATGATGTTCAGATGTGTTTTACGGAGAACAAAGTTGATCTTTCAAAAATAAAGTTTGTTCAACCTGTTGACCCTTACATGTCCTATTATTTTGTTCCCATCACCGACAGAAGGCCGATCGCCAACCCTGTTCGTAAAGTAGAACAAGTCATCAATCCCTGCATAAATCCGGAAGGAATGAGTCCGAGTGTGTACTCACCTTTTGTCCAATGGTTCACATGGAGACCATTTGCTGAAGGCCACGATTTGAACAAAAAGCCTTTTAACTGCAACGACTACTATAAAGATAAAGTCACTTTAAACACTCTCAATGTTTCTGTGACTGAAAACATTCCAAAAGAAACGGCATTTCTTGCATTCGATAAATTTGAGAATCTCGATCGTCCTCTGACGGCCTCTATTTTCCTCGGAGCTCAGGAAACAAAAACATTTAAGAAATTTGATATTATTGGGGCAAAAAGATTTATATCTCTTTTCCTTTCAGGGATTGATACCCAGACGGCCAGAAAAGAAATTCCTGAAATTCAGAAAAATTTCGATCCAAAATTTGCGACTTTCTTGTGGTTCATGAGAAATGTAACTGAACAAATGGAAGTAAAAATATCAGAATACGATGTGAATGAATACTCGGCCGGCGTGACTTTGAAGGGCAAACTAAAGCTGAGCCGGAAAGATATCGTCATCAAAATTTTCATCCATCAGAACAATTCGAAATTTGAAGGATCAGACTATTTTGCCAAATCTTTTGCTGATGAATTCCTGAATAACGATGTTGTTATTTATGGAGGCCATGCGACTATGGGAAATGTTTTCGCTGAGAGTTTCCAGAAATATGGTGATGTCATGAAGCAGAAACAAAACAAAAAACTTGATTACCAAATCATGGCCTTATTCTCGTGTACAGCAGGATTCTATTTCAACGGAGATAAATTTCCAGGTACTGATCATGCCGAATTCCAGAGGGACTTCATCAGAACCGGAGGTGGATTTACCGATGGGTCGGCCAACAGCTCACTCATCCTACTTGGACAAATTGACAGTTATCTCTACAACAAAAAATATGCTCCCTTTGCCTACTGGTCGAAGATGGCAAAGGCCGACAACTTCTACATCCTCTCAAATCATTAAAGACAAGGTGACTTAATGAAGATGGGCTCGCCCGCTTCATTAAGCATGCCTGGTGGATTTACAGGCTGATAGGGATCTGAATAGTGCTTACGGTACTTGATTCCAAGTTCACCACGAACGAGGTTCTCGAAATAGACGGCCCTGTATTCAACGACGCTTTGAAACTCATAACTTTCACCTGAGACATTTCCCATATCAAGGAGCCCGCGAATTGAATCAAACGCGTGATACATTTCGTGAGCTAGAGCGATGTCCTTATCGAGTTTTCTTCTTACGTTATCAGATTCAATTGTTTCCACTTCTAATTTTGGATTCCAGAGGATTTGTCCGCCGGAACCGATATCGTTGAACGGGTATCCCCCATCTGACATCCTGAGAGTTGAGAAGTAGGCAGCGGCCTGGGCCATTTTCATCCCACTCCAAAACCTTCCCCCTTCGATCTGAGGATTGAATGAATTATTTCCTAAAGCGATTGTCAGTGGAAAATGAGACTCCTCAAGTTGTCTCAGGAGTTTTTCAGTAGAAGTGAGTTTTTCAAAACGTGCGAGCGCTTTGGAAACAAACTGAAAAAATGGGTCAGAGAAACTTGTCACTTTATTTCCTGAAGCATCGAAATAGTGACCCAATTGATAATTGAGGAGCTCATCCGATTTAGCGGCCTTGATCCTTAATGAATTTCTGAGTGGATTTATCCGGTGGGCGGGCTGGAAAGGTTCAAATTCATCGCGACCATTACATTTTAAGAGAGGTAATAGTGAAGCATTATCCCCAATTTTCGCTGTCAGCTCTTCCAATGTGAATGAAAGGTAATCGCTAGCTTCGAAACGAACGATTTTATAGTCTTCTGCAAAGGCAGATGTCGCGAGGATAGCAGCAGTAACTGCAGTGATAAACTTCATTGATGGATTCTCCAGGGGTGCCGGGACCATACCAGTTTCAGGAAATATGGGGTGTATTTGGGAAAAAATTACATTAACATTTAAGGATGAAAACACGTGTAGTGATCAAAGTGGGCTCTTTAGCTGTGACTGATGAAAATGGCGGAGTATCCACGGCCAAAATCAAGGCGATTGTGAAGGAACTCGAACTCCTGAAAGAGAAAGGCTACGCACCTATTCTGGTGAGCTCAGGTGCCATCAATTCAGGCAGAAGTTTCGTGAAACGTCCTGAAGAAAAGAAGATGATGATCTCGTTTCAGCAGGCAGCTGCAGCGATCGGGCAACCACTTCTTATGAAGGCCTATGTGGATGCTCTTGGTGAATTCAATTCACACTGCGCTCAGATTCTCGTCACTCATGAAGATTTCAAAGAACGAAAACGTTTCCTCAATATCAGAAATACCATTAATCGCCTGGTCGAAAATAACATTCTCCCTATTGTGAATGAGAACGATACAGTTTCTTACGAAGAGAT
>JBEIQF010000270.1:0-4730 GCA_040376635.1 Halobacteriovoraceae bacterium | reverse complement strand
TGTCCTGAGTTATCTGATGAGGAAGCAAAGCTCCTCGCATTGCCATTCAAGAGCGGTAAAATTTCCAAAGCAAGGGGTGACTATGCTTTGGAGAAATCGCAGATCTAGTGGAAACATTGTAGACAGACGTGGCATGAGCGGCGGAACAATGGGAGTTGGTACTCTTATTGTCGGTGCCATCATTTACACCATCATGGGAGGAAACCCACTTGAGTTTCTCGCGTACAATGCAGGCAACGTCGGATCTCAGCAACAGCAGCAAGTTGATCCAGCTCAGGATGATGAAAAGAAATTCATCTCTGTCGTTCTCGCTGATACAGAAGATGTGTGGAATGCTGTTTTCAAGGCGAATGGTCTTCGTTATCAGGAACCCAAGTTAGTTTTATTCTCAAATCAAGTTCAATCTGCGTGCGGTCGTGCAAGCAGTTCAGTCGGCCCGTTCTATTGTCCTGACGATCAGCAGCTTTATATTGATCTTTCATTTTTTAAACAGCTTTCAAATAAGCTCGGAGCAGAAGGTGATTTTGCTCAGGCGTATGTAGTCGCACATGAGGTAGGTCATCATGTTCAACATCAACTCGGTTTTACGAAGCCGTCTGTGAATCTTGAACTTCAGGCCGATTGTCTTGCGGGAGTTTGGGCGCACCTGACGCAAAGAGCGAAGAACGTGCTGGAAGAAGGTGATGCTGAAGAAGCACTTAATGCAGCAAGTGCCGTTGGTGATGATACTCTTCAGAAAGCATCGGGCAGAGAAGTTGTTCCTGATTCATTCACGCATGGTTCATCTGCGCAAAGATTGACTGCGTTCAAATCAGGTTTTGAAAATGGGAATGCGCAAATCTGTCTTGATTCTTATCGTTAATTACTAAGATCATCGTTACATTATTAAGGATGGCCTGATTGAACTAAACATCAGTCTAAGCCATTCTTACAATATGAAGTTTGGTTACTTTGATCAGGAACAACCAGTATTCACGAAAAGAGCATTATCATTAGGTAAATGGTTATGCATTCTCTGTTTGTCACTGCCTTTATTGAATTTTCTCGGACGTTTTCTGGAACTGAAACTTCTGACAAAAATTCATGTTGATCTTCCGGCGATGACAATCAACGCTTCAATTGCTCTCATTGTGTTTTCATTGTCCATATACTTCATGCTTCTAAAAAAGAAATTAAGGTTTGGATTTCTGATTCCGGTCTTCAGCATTTCTGTTGGCGTGATTGGATTGCTCACGATGGCGGAATATATCCTGGGAGTTGACCTTGGCATTGATAGCTTTTCTGAAAGGCCAGCATTCCTTACGGGACTTAATTCGCTTTTTCTTGGGATTTCAATTTTTCTCGCTTATCTCAAAAGAGGAAGACAACTTTTTCAGCATCTTCTTTTAATAGTCATGTCTATTAGTCTTTTAGTAATCACTGGATATTTATTCAGTACTAAGAATTTTCACGGTTTTCCGATCTTTCAAGGTGCTACGCCAATGGCGATAAATACTGCATTTGGATTTGTTATTCTTTCGATTTCACTTCTTTGCGTAGATCCTAAAAAAGGATTTATGAATCTACTTACAAGTGAAACTCAAAGCGGACATTTTGCGAGAGGAATGTGTCTCGCCATCTTGACTGTTCCGCCAGCGTTGGGATTTATCACTCACCTCGTAACGATGAGCGGACTCATAAGTGTAACGGTTCAGATTTCAATTTTTATGCTTCTTCTGATTACAATTTGGTTCATCATTACCTGGCGCCTGACTAAACATGGAGAAGAAAGAGAAATTGAAATTCTGTTTTTAACGGAAAAGTTAAGGATCAGTGAAGAGAAAGTGAAACTTGTTCTTGAAAAAGCATCTGATGGAATATTTACCGCCGACTTGGATGGCAATTACATTGATGTCAATGAATCCGGCTGTCACATGTTTGGTTATAACAGAGAAGAAATTGTTGGGAAGAACATTCGTCATTTCCTGCCTAAGAGTGAATATTACAAACTAGATCAAAAAATGCATCAGATAAAGCATGATGATGCATCTCATTTAACTGAATGGACCATGTTGAAAAAGAATGGCGAAACTTTATCTGTTGAAATCAGCGACACTCTATTAAAAGACGGTCGATGGGTTGGAATTGTGAGGGATATTGAAGATCGAGTCCGGGCGAATAAGGCATTAGAGAACTCAGAAAGAAAATTTCGAGGACTGCTTGAAGCTGCTCATGATGCAGTTGTTATTGTGAATTCTCGTGGATTGATTGACTTCATGAACGGACAGGCCTTGAACTGGTTTGGCTACACAGATCATGAACTTAAAGGGCAGTCCATAGAAACCCTTATTCCCGAACGATACAGGCAGCGCCATGTTTCTCATAGGAATGGATTTCTCAGTAATCCGATCGCGAGGCCAATGGGCAGGGGACTCGAAGTTTTCGGCCGGAGAAAAGATGGGTCTGAATTCCCGGTACATGTGGCATTAAGTCCATCAGAAACTTCGGATGGAATGATTGTGACAGCTGTTATCAGAGACATTACTGATATGAAAAAACGTGAGCGTGAAATTAATTTTCTCGCTGATTTGGGTAATAAACTTTCTGAATCCCTCGATGATAACAGAATTTTAAGTATTGCTGCGGAACTTGTTGTTCCGGGGCTGGCCGATTGCTGCATGATCAGAAGTCAGGACGAGAGAGGGGATTACAAAACTCAAAAGATTGTGCATCGAGATCCAGCGTTTCTGGAAAAGATGGAAGCTTACTCCAGAACAGTAGAGGCCGCTCCGGAAACACAACGGACACTTAATGAAATGATTATGAAAGGTGAAACATTTGTCTCTATTGGGGGGATAAAGTCGGCCATCTATATCGAGCCTGAGGTTCAGAAGCATCTCGATGAACTCAATATACATTCTTATATTGTTGTTCCCTTGAGACCTAAGAGCACTGTTGTAGGGACGATGAGTTTTATCCTGGATGATCCACATCGGAGTTTTGAACTTTCTGATATCAGATTTTTTGAAAACGTTGCTCACAGGATTTGTCTTTCACTTGAAAATGCGAAGCTCTATAAGGATGCCAAACAGGCGATTAAGATCAGGGAAGATGTTCTTTCGGTTGTTTCACATGATCTGAAGAATCCACTGGCCTACATTACGCTTAAAACGCAACTTCTTCATAAAGACAAGGATGCCTTTAATGAAAAATTAAATAAGTTTACATCGAGCATAGCTAAGGCAACAGGCCAGATGCAGACACTGATCGATGATCTACTGGATTTTGCTAAACTTGAATCCGGGACTTTGAAGATTGATTGTGAAAATCATAATGTGCATTCGATCCTTTCACCATTAATAGATATTGAGTCTACTCATGCAACCGAGAAAAACATATCGTTAGATATTAAAGTGGATCCTTCCGTTACAAATGTATTTTGTGATTCAGACAGGATTCGCCAGGTGCTGTCGAATCTTTTAGGCAATGCCATCAAATTCACTCAACAGGGAGGGCATATTTCCCTCTTCATTTCTCACGAAGATCATCATGTCCATTTCTGCGTTGAAGATAACGGTCCTGGCATCAGTCCGGATTATCTCGAGAAAATTTTCGATCGTTTCTGGCAGTCCGATAAAATCAAAAAGAAGGGCAGTGGTCTCGGACTATCAATCTGTAAATCGATAGTCCTTGCTCATAACGGGAAGATCTGGGCGGAGAGTGAAGAAGGGCATGGGAGTAAATTTCATTTTGTACTGCCTTCTTCCTGAGTTGATAATAAAGTTTCATGTCTGGGCCTTTTCGGAAAAATTCCAAACTCACGAATCGTCTTCATATGCTCGATCGCTTTTGTTAATCCTACTTGAGTCCATGGTTTCACTGCATCCGGTGCCTGGATATGAAGCTCATAAAATTTCTCCACACTCATTTCTTGAAGCAAAATATCTTCTGCATGTTCAAGCGGCATATAGAGAAATATTCTTTCTGGTAAAGAAAGTTCTTCTTCATAGGCAGTACCAATAAGTGAGAGCGCAAGTTTTTGTGCAAGGAAATCGGTTTCATAAGCCTTCGCTGAACCGCGGTAAACGTTTCGCGGGAGTTGATCCCAGATAAGGATTTGGGTGAGGGGATCGTGGGCCTTTGTGTTGAGGAAGAGTTTGCAATCCTCATCGAACTTTTTATCGAGACCGTAAAACCACCGCACGAGTTGACGCTCATAATACTCTGGCGTGATCTCGATATTTCCGAACCAAAATTTATGCAAGTTCATAGGAGCTCCAGGACTTTTTGTTTTAAGTTCTCGGCCGTCACTTTACTCTTAGATAATGACAATCCACGTCCTGTTTCGACAAGTCTCGCGGCATTGATAAACTGATCTTTTGAGTGCGGTATCACGATCATCGGCACGTTATAGTGAAGACCTTCATTGAGTGAATTCATGCCGGCGTGATGAATGAAAACGTCTGTGTGTTGAAGCACGTGCAGCTGAGGGATTCTCTTGAGTGAGATGCAGTTTTTCGGAAGGGGTCCGAGATCACCACCGTTCATGATAATCAGGTAATCGTCGTTGTCTCCAAAGGCCTTGATGAGTTCACGGTACCATTCAAGAACTGACGGATCTTCATCCGGCAAGATTGTTCCTAAACTCATCGTGATGATTTTTTTATTCTTTGGGAGTTCGGGAAGAAGAGAGAGATCTTCCTCCCGGTCAACCATCGCACCCATGAAAGTAAAATTTTGAGGATTTAAAT
>JBEIQF010000426.1:0-2693 GCA_040376635.1 Halobacteriovoraceae bacterium | reverse complement strand
TGTAGCGTGAACATGATTTCATCAAAAGGTGATCCGATATACCAATCGCGATCTTCGACATAACCTTCAATGTTCCATCCAATCACAAGAGCAAGGATGAAGGCACCAAAGCCTTTCTCCGCTCTATTCAATTTGAGTTTTACTTTATCTGTTCCAACAACATTAAAAAGAGTTTCGGCTGCATCTTTGAGTTTATTTGATTGAGGAGTTTCAGGAGTATTAATATCTCCCATACTCACTTCCCCTGTTTCTTTAACTTCAGAGAGGTAGATACCAAGCTCTGAACCAAGAAGTTTTCCCATTTTCCTAACCGGTGAAAGACGAGATGTGAGAAGCATTTTCGACAGGATATTCTTTGTCTCGCCATCCATCATGTACATCTTATTATCAGGAATATTGATTCTTGGGATGAGTTCAATATCGTTCAAGAAGAATAATTCACGAGTCACCAGAGCTAATTTGCGGGCGAACTCCGATTGACTGTTGTAATAAAGTTCTCTCATTGACTCAGAAGTAGAGCGTACTTTCTTATCCAGGAAGTTCCACCATGCCGTAGGAATTAATCCAACCCAGATGATGATACAAATAGGTACGAAGTTACCTAGGTGTAAAGTTAAACCGATTCCTGCGTGGAAACACCAGAATGAAATGACGGCCAATCCTCTCCAGAAATCACGTTTGAATGGAATAAGGAGCATGAGTGGTCCGACAATCTCCAATGCATACGATGTGAATGAAAGAAACTTGGTGAGCGCGTAGTGAGAACCAATCCACTTACCTACAGGTGTCGTGAAAATATCGAGCTGAAGCATAAACCAAACGGCATCGAAGTCTGTGTGGTAGACCGGAGCCCATTTGTAGAAGAATGTCATAAAATACAGAAGGAAAACCTGAATCACCCAGGTTCCTGAGAAAATACTGAGATATTCATTTTCAGGTCTTTCTGTTTCTGTGAGCGCGCGATCAACTGAGTAGCGGGCACTCATCGGAAGGAAGAGCGACCAGAAAAAGAAGATCCTGATCAGCATATCGCCGCCAGAAGTTGCACCTTCCGGAAAACGGGCCTGAAAAGAAATCGTCAGAATCCAGATGATAAAGTTTGCTGTGCGCGTTCGCCACCCAACCATGAAGAAGAGTGAAGCAACCATCCCGGTAAGCAAAAGAATCAGGGCAAAGGAATAGGAACCGTTCAGGTTCAGCAAAGTCATTCGCCAATTTAATTCAAAGTTAGTGATGAGATCTGCCCTACTGAGCATTCCATTATCTGAAAAGAAAACATCGATATCATCGATTCTTCTCCAGAAATCGAAGAAGGCTAAAATCCCGAGTAAAACCCTTGCAAGGGCCAGGGAACGAAGATCTAACTTGAATAAGTTTTTAAACATAAGCTTCTCCACCTTTGTCGAGGGAGGCTAGTAGCATTGTCTTTTTAAGGATGTGGATTAAAAAATTCCTAAAGAATTCCCCACACTGCATTAAACAAAGTGAATTCAAGGTGTAATTTTGTCTTTTTGGGCTTTGGAAATTTCAGTAGAATCTCCTCATCCAAAAACTAGAGAGAAAATTATGAAAGTCCCTTTTATTGATATCCTTCGCTATGAAAATGGTTTCCTTCAAACAGTTACTGAAAGAGCAGCTGCTCTTCTTAAAAATGGTCACTTTGTTGGTGGCCCAGTCATCGCAGAATTTGAATCAGCACTTAAGGCCTACACAAAAACTGAATTCGCACTTGGATGTGCAAACGGTACAGATGCTATTCAAGTTGCTCTTCGTGCTGCTGGTGTTGATAAGAATGATAAAGTGATTATTCCAGATATGACTTTCTGGGCAACATTCGAAGCAGTCGTAAACGTTGGTGCAGTTCCTTATACAGTGGACGTATCAAAAGAAACTCTTCACCTTACTGCTGCTGCAGTTAAAGAAGGGATTGAAAAATTCAATCCAAAAGCAGTTCTTCTTGTTCACCTTTACGGTTGGGCAGCTCCTGAAACTCTTGAGATCAGAAAACTTTGTCAGGAGAAAGGCGTAGCTCTTATTGAAGACTGTGCTCAGGCAATCGGTGTAAAAATCGATGGTCAGTCACTTCTCACGCAAGCTTATGTTGCAACAACAAGTTTCTATCCAGCGAAAGTTCTGGGTGCAAGCGGAGATGCTGGTGGTATCTTCACAACAAGTTCAAAAGTTGCAGAAGTTTCTCAGAAGCTTCTTAACCACGGCCGTACGTCTCACTATGAGCACGGTTATATCGGTTGGAACTCTCGTCTTGGTGCTTACGAAGCAAGCTTCATGGTAGAAGCTCTTAAACACCTTGATGCTCGTCTTGAAAGCCGCCGTTCTGCTTGTAAGCAATACCGCGAGAAGATCAAGAACCCTGCTCTTAAATTCATTGCACCTGCTGCAAACGTTTGGGAGAACGGATACCTTTCAGTTGCGACAATGTCGCCTGAATCTCGTCCTGCTTTCATTGAATATCTTAAGAAGCATGATATCGGTTACGGAACAGTTTACCCTGGAGCGATGAGCGTTCAGCCAGGAGCTGCTCAGTATCTTGGTGGAAAAATCTCTCACGGAAATGCAGAGTGGATTTCTAAATCAGTAATCAATCTTCCATGTTTTGCCTACATGACTCAGGCAGAGATTGATTTTGTTATCGACACAGTTAACAACTACAAAGCTTAAATGAAAAAGGCTCC
>JBEIQF010000006.1:0-31099 GCA_040376635.1 Halobacteriovoraceae bacterium | reverse complement strand
GCTGGAGGCTTGGAGCAATTCAAGTCCTAGAGGAATGATAGTTTAAATACAGAATCCGGCTTATTCCTGGTCTCGGTTTTTTCTTTGCTACACTTTTTTTACACACTATCTATTTGCTACATCCATGATTTTGATACTACAGGCTCATTAAAACATTCATTTGGAGTCCCTATGAAATTTGTAGTTATCACTACTCTCTTTTTCTCTCTTTCTTCATTCGCAGGAGTCAGTCTCGAGTGTAAAAAACTCATCAGCGGAAATGCCAACGGCAAATCCTACACAGTAGCTAAATCAATCGATATCAATGTGATGATTGAATCTGATTTCAGTGATGCTGAAGTAAGAGGCACAATGGTAACGAAGGAAGGCCAATATAACCGTGAAGGTGATGTTGATAACGTTTATGCTTATTTCACTGATGGGAAGAAGGTGAAAAAGAATGGTGATATTTTTACGATCACTAGCTTTGATAGAAATCTTATCATGTGTGGAATGACTCAATCACCATGCAGACAATGGGAAGAGATGACTGTGAACTTAAGAACTCTCGAAGGAGTTCTTGAGAAGTCTCATGCTTACCAGGCCTACTTTGGCGACCAGACTTACAGTCTGTCAGTGAAGTTCAGCTGTAAAAAAATCTAAGACTCTTTAAGCATCGAATGAAGTTCTAGTCCAAAGCGATGAGCGTCTCCGGGCCAGCGTGCTGTAACGAGATTCTCATCGCGGACAACAAATCCCGGCCATAGTTTTTTTGTAGAATCCCTGAACACCGTTGGTGGTCCAGACTGGAAATCCTGTGGGGAAGTTAAAAAGCTCTTCACTTCTTCTTCCACAGTAGTGTTTGAATAAGTGCGGAAGTAATCACCCATTTTCTTTTTAGTCAGATACCACGCAAGCAATTCAGATTTTTTTGGAAGTGCCGTTACTTTCTTATCTTTCAAGATCCCACTTCGGGCAGCAAGCACGACCCCGTGACAGATGGCACCCACTATTTTTTTCTTCTCCATCATGCCACTTACAATCTTTTGCAAGATGAATGATTCAAGATAGTGCTTCATTCCTGGTGCATGTCCCCCAGGTAGAATAATCGCATCAAAATCAGAGGGAGAAATAGCCTGATAACTGATTGGATGATTGAAAGCATGAGATTGAATCATTTCCCGGTATGCTTTCACAGCAACCGCATCCGCCTTGAGAAATCCTGCGAGATATCCTAATCCTTGACCATCAAGCATGACTGGATCCGCAGAGCCAACTTTTCCGTCAGGTGTAGCGAACATCACTTTGTGATGTTTGAGAATTTGGTAAGGAATCGCCACTTCAGTCGGATCAAAGTCCGTTGAAGGAATGGGTATAAGGATGGATTTCATCCAGATAGTGTACGTGAAGCTTTATTCTTTTGAAAATACCTCAATTCCATCTTCGAGTAGTGCCAAAGCTGACTGACCGGGCTTGAGTTTCATATCCTGACCACCGGTAAGCTGACTAAAAGCAGGTAATAGACAAAAATCCGGGTCTAAAATAAAAGAGGGGAGTCGAATGAGGTCTGGGCCTGCCCGGAATTTCATCATGGGATGGATATGACCCGAAAATTGAAAATCTTCCACATCAGGATCATGGTCATGGCAGAAATAGAAACTTTTAAAATAAAAATCTTTCTCTTCCACAATCCCCCAGCTATCCGGAAAATGCGTAAATCTATCATGATTGCCTCTGATCAAGAGTAATTCACAGGGCTGAGCTGATCGGAAAGCCGCTACTTTTTCAACAATTCCCTTACTCAATGCCTTCTCATGATGAATGAGATCTCCAAGGACTAACAACGTTCTCGTTTCATAATCTTCGAGAATATGAGAAAGCCTCAGAAGATCCTGATCAAAAACTTTATCAGTGATCGCCATTCCATGGTCACGTAAGTACTGAGTTTTTCCCCAATGAAGATCGGCCGTGAGAAGAATTTTTTGTTGAGGCCAGTAGATCGCTCTCCGGCAATCAAAGACAAAGTCCTCACCTCGAATTTTATAAACTATGTTTTTGTCCACCGCTGTTTCATCCTTAGTAATCGATCCTGCAGACTTTCTGAACTCACTCTCGATCCCACCCTTTCAATAATCAGTGGGAATGCCAGAGGAGAAGGTCGTATGGTTTTGTAGTTTTCAATCGGAATTTGTTCTAGTTTCTCGAGAACAGTTCTTAGACGATCTTCTTGAAACTGAAAGAACTTCACTTCTTCATAAGACTGATGAAAGAAGGGTTGCTCAGGTTCGTAGGCACTGAACACATCAAAGATAAGTGACGATGACATCTGAAGATTCTTCATCGTTCGTTTGTTTCCTGCTCTGTTTTGATGAATAAGACCTGAGACTTGTGAGATTTCACGAAATTGTTTTTTCGCAAGTTGAGTCATATTCAAACTCTTCTGAATATCAACGGCCAGATTTTTTGAAGAAAGTAAGTCTCTCAGTTTATCAATAGGAAATGTAAAATCAGAGGGAGCGAGAATTTCTAATCCATATTCTGATACGGCAAAAGAAAATGTAACTTTAGAAAGTTCAGACATCCTGACACTCAGAAGTGAGGCAAGAGCTTCATGCACACGCTGGCCTTCAAAAGGGAAGATGAAAAGATGTTTTCCCTCTTTCGTTTCAGTCTCCTCTACCAACAGATACTGCCTGCCAGGGAGTCTAGAAAGTGCTTTTTGGACTTCAATAATGGGTGATAAGTATTCCACCATCGGATGCTTGAAATTTCCTATTTCTATCAACTCAAACACTTCTTTTAAGTGTTCACATAAAAGACTTGATAAGGGGAGCCGCTGCCCTCCCCAAATTGCCGTGATACCCCCACCCGGTGGAGCAAGTTTCACGAAAAGCGTCAGGTCTTTCATGAGGACATATTCGAGAGACTTTCCGGCAAAGACAAAACGATCACCTTTCTTCAATCGCCCAACAAAGGACTCTTCAACACTTCCGAGACTCCCTCCCCTCATGAATTTTATCTTGATCGAAGGATCTGAAGTAATGGTTCCGATGTTCATCATATGTTCCTGAATCATTCGTTTGTAAGGAACCAGATACTTTCCTTTGAATTCTTTCAGACGATGATAATCAGGATACGCTGAAAGACTTTTTCCTCCGTGAGTAAGAAAGGCCACAATGTTCTCAAAATCATGCTTCAGGAGATTTCTGAATGAATAGGTTGAAATGACTTCTTTAAAAGCCTTTTCAAGATCAAGCCCTTCATTGGCAGCAAGTGTAACCATGTGCTGAGAGAGCACATCGAAAGAAAGTTCCGGAGGCACGATCTCTTCCTTCAGTCCCCTATCTATGGCGAGCTCAGTGGCGAGATATTCAAATAATTCCAGAGCATGAGTTGGTACAAAAAAGATTCTCGGAACACCTGAAGGAGTGTGACCGGAACGACCTGCACGCTGAATGAATCGAGAGATACTTTTTGGTGAACCAATCTGGTAGACCCTTTCAACCATAGGGAAGTCCACGCCAAGATCAAGACTTGATGTACAGACAACAAGTTTCAAATCACCACTCTTGATTCCGTGTTCAACAGCTTCCCGCATTTCCCTGTCTACTGAAGAATGGTGAAGCGCCATGAGACCTTCCCATTCAGGTCGCATGTTTTTTATTTCAGTAAACCAACGTTCGGCCTGGTTTCTTGTGTTGGTGAAAAGAAGACATGAATATTTGAGATCCAGATGATTCACAACTTTTTCCATCATGGCCGTACCCAAATGCCCTGACCAAGGGAAGGAATCGATTTCATCCGGGAGGAGACAATCAATTTCGATTTCTTTGTGAACGGGTTCTGTCACAAAGGCATAATCTTTTTCTTTACCAGTGAGCACTCTACCCGCCAGATCTGGATTTCCGAGAGTCGCTGACAAACCCCAGATCCTCATATTTGGATTCATGCCACGAAGATGTGAAAGGCAGAGCTGAATCTGGACTCCGCGCTTATTACCCATCAGTTCATGCCATTCATCGACGACAACCAGGCGACATTTCTTAATGGCTTCACGAAATTCTTCTGAAATAAGAAGAAGGTTAAATGATTCCGGAGTGGTGACTAATATTGAAGGTGGCTTTTTTCTTTGTTTCAATCGCTCACTTGCAGTTGTATCCCCTGTTCGTGACTCGACTGTAAAAGGAAGTTTCATCTCATCAATCGGGGCCTTCAGGGATTTGATGATATCTGCACTGAGTGCCCTCAATGGTGAGATGTAAAGAATATGAATGCCAACAGGATCTGCTTTTTCAAGAACAAGTTCAGAAAGAGCAGCAAGACATCCGGCATATGTTTTACCGAAACCAGTTGATACTGAGACAAGTCCATCCTCGCCTTTGAGATAGGCCTTCCATGCATCTACCTGAAATTTTCGTGGCTCCCAACCCTTGGTCAGAAACCAGCTTTGAATCCAATCAAGTTTTTTATTCATGCAAAAGCTTTTTCACGTTCTCAAGTGAATCAGCTTCCTCCGGTTTTTTATCTTTTCTCCATCTGAGAATGCGGGGAAATCTTAATGCGACTCCGGCCTTGTGACGGTTTGATTCCTGAATCCCATCAAAGGCAATTTCAAAAACATGTTCTGGTTTCACTGATCTCACTGGGCCAAATTTTTCAACAGTATTTCGTTTAATCCAGTTATCCATAGAACTCAGTTCTTCATCAGTTAAACCTGAATAGGCCTTGGTAACCGGAATGAGCTCTTTGTCTTTCCAGACTGCTAATGTGTAATCGGTATAAAGCCCTGAACGTCGTCCGGTCCCTGATTGCGCGTAAAGAAGGACACAATCAATGGTGAGAGGATCTATTTTCCATTTCCACCAATCACCACGCTTTCTTCCGGTCTTATAAGTTGAATCCCATTTTTTAAGCATGAATCCTTCCACTCCACGATCACGACTTTCAAGTCGAAGCTGTTTCGCTTCATCAATGGATTCCACATTCACAAGTTCTGACAATGGAAAAACATTTAAAGTCTGAAGCAATTTTCTTCTTTCTTTAAGGGACCATTCGCGGATGTCCTGACCTTCCCATTCAAGAATGTCATACGCCATGATTGAGATAGGTGTAGCTTCGAGATCCTTCTTGGAAACTTTTTTCCGATTGAGACGAGTCTGAAGTTCACTAAACGAAAGAACTTTCCCTTCTCGAAATGGAAGAAGCTCTCCATCGATAACAGTTCCATCAGGCAAAAGCATGGCCTGCTCCAGAACTTCAGGAAAACTGTCGTTAATAAGTTCCTCTCCGCGAGACCAGAGAAACACTTCACCGTCTCGTTTGATGACTTGAGCTCTGATGCCATCCCATTTCCACTCCACACACCAGTCTTTCCAGTTCTCAAACATGACTTCCGGATTCTCAATCGGTGAAGCAAGGAAATAGGGATACGGTTTTGATTTTCGTTCAATCGTTACGTCATGCTGAAGAAGACCGCGATAAAACTGCGGCGTTGGTTCATAATCGCCCATGAGGCGGAAACTCATCGTCTCTTTATCAATCCCTGCAACCTGGGCCATCGCCTGAATAAGAAGGTTCTTGGAAACACCCATTCGGAAATTTCCGGAGAAACATTTATGAATGAGAAAGAGAACATCTTCATCGTAACTACTCCACCATAAGTGAAGTTTTTCCTTAATCTGCTCAGGCTCAAGTTTCTTCAGAGTCAGAAGTTCATTTTCAATAAACTCTCCAAGACGAGGAGGATGTTGCGGTTTTTCAATCGGTCCTCTGAGAAGTGCCATCGTTTCCGAACCATCACCAACGTGATAGGCAGATTCTTTGAATAACCAGAAAGGCATCCCCATAAATTCGCAAAAAGTTTCCTGGAGAAATGTCCTATTAACTTTCGTTGGAATCTTGTTTCCCGAAATGAGAAACAATCCCCAACAGGCATCTGTGTCTTCAACTGATGTGAAATAATTTTTGAGGCTTTCCACTTTTTTAAGTGTTGATGTTGTCTGATCGAGTTCTTTCAGGAGTTTTACAAATCTTTCCATCAGGACTCTCCGTCTGTTTCATACGGCATTTTGAGATCGTAGGCGGCCACTCCTTCTTCTTTGAGATATTTCACGATGGCATCTGTATTTCCGTGAGTGAAATAAACTTTGCGGCAACCAGTTTCTTTAACGGTGCGGATAAGTGAGGGCCAATCAGCATGATCTGAAATGACAAATCCTCGTTCATAACCTTTTCGACGACGATTCCCGCGCAATCTCATCCAGCCCGAAGCAAACGCCACTTTCTTTGGTGATAATCTTTTATTCCAGCTCGATCCAAGTGCTGACGGAGGACAAAGAATCATCGCACCTTTGAATTTTTCCTTACTATCGAGAGGGACTTTCTGAACATTCGGCCATGACAATCCGGTTTTAGCATAACTTTGGTTTAATTCATCGACTGTACCGTGTACCCAAATGGGTTCATCTGTAAGTTCACGAAGACCCGCAATAATTCTTTGTGCCTTTCCAAGAGCGTAACAACACAGTACAGAATTGAATCCTTCTTCACGGTTTTTCATCCACCATTCATAAACTTGTTTCATCTCTTCTCTGAAATCAGGCCAGCGATAGACAGGGAGTGAAAAGGTAGCTTCTGAAATAAACACATCACAAGGAACGACTTCAAAAGGTTTGCACGTGAGATCCAGGTCACGTTTAAAATCTCCGGTGAAAACCCATATCTCATCTTTGTACTGAATCCGTACCTGTGATGATCCAAGGATGTGTCCGGCCGGGTGAAAACTTACATCCACATCTCCCATGCGGAAGACTTCACCATATGCATAGGTAATGATCTTTGAATCACCAATACGTTTTCTTAAAATGTGTTCGGATTCTTTGACAGCGATATATTGACCCATGCCCCAGTGAGCATGATCGCCATGTCCGTGAGTAATAACGGCAGTCTCAACTTCTTTCCAGGGATCAATATAGAAGTCACCTAAAGCGCAATAGAGACCTTTGTTTGTTAATGACAAGAGTTCCATCGATCTATTCTATTAGGAGCAGAATAGCTTCGACAGATTTATGAGTTAGACAAACTAAGTAAGTAAGTTTTACTTCTGAAGATTCGACAACTTGGCGATTGCCTTGAGTGTAGTAGTCGAGAAATTGGAATCCTCAGTCATCACAGAGCGCCACTCTGATTTCACTGGAAATTTTAGTCTTTTAAATTCTTTTTCATCGAGCACAAGAACACTGTTCTGGATTTTATATTTTGTGATCCCGGTCTTGAATGTGAACTGTGGCTTATGTTTTGTTTTGATTCGAGGATACTGTTTTAATTTTTCATCCGTTGTAGAAAGAATAAATGTCGGAACTTCAAATTGTCCTGAGAGCCATTCATCTTTCGCTTTTTGATAAACAAGGATCTTATCTTTTTTCATCACGAAGACTCGTAGAAGATGAAGTTCATGCTCTACTGATTTTTTCGCTTCAACTTCTTTAGTCACTGGAATGAGCAATGGTTTACCAGTTTTGAAAGAAGCGCAATCAGTTTTAAGAGGACAGAGTTCACACGTCGCCTTGCGAGCCTGACAGTAAGTCCGCCCAAGATCCATCAGGGCTTCATTTAAAGCGCGAAAAGAAACTTTTTCGTTAAAGATCTTCTTATCCGCGAATTGTTTTTGAATTTCTTTCTGGAGCTTAAGGCCTTTCTCAAGCTTGATATTGAACAAACGGGCAATCACTCGCTCAAGATTTGCATCAACTGCGAGACCTCTATCATCCATGCCGATTGAAACGAGGGCATTGGCCGTATAGGGTCCAATTCCAGGAATCGCCATTAACGATTCAACGTCAGTTGGAAATTCTCCAGCGTGATCATTTGCAATCGCTTCTGCAATCTTTTTCAAGTTACGCGCACGACGATAGTATCCAAGTCCCTTCCATGCAACAGTGAGTTCATCTTCACTCGCACTTGCCAGACTCTCCAGCGTAGGGAAACGAACAAGAAATCTCTCGTAGTGATTTTTCACCGTACCAACAGTTGTTTGTTGAAGCATGATCTCAGACACGAGCGTTCTATAAAGAGAACGGTTCTTGCGCCAAGGGAGTTCAGAAAATTCTGACTTTGACCATGAGAGAAGCGATTTAAGGTTCATGAAGGGATTTTGATTTTATTTGCAGCTTTTGGCAAGTTCGTCAGCGAGATCTACCATTTGTTTAGCAGTCAAAGCTTCTTTGTCTCCACGGAATTTCCCGTGCTTACTTTCAATATAGTCTGAGAATTCTTTGTGGAATTCATAGATGTCAGTGATCACAATTAATTTTTTAGCTTCTGAACGCTCAATCCAATCCATCAGGCGTTTGTAGTCGTTAAGCCCTGAAGTCGTACACATCGTATCAACGCCACCGGCCTGCTTGATTGAAGTATCAAAAACCATCACGTTTACTTTCTGATTAAATCCGCAAACGTTATCAAGTTGCTTCATGAATGACTTACGATGACAGCTTCCATCTTTATCTTGTGGATCAAATTCACGCATAGATGAACTCGTATCCATCCAGACATCTAATTTTGTTGCGGCCTGAACTTCTTTTCTTGCTTTGCCACAGAAGACATCGAAGTAGTTCTTAGGATCGCAATCAATCAATTCTCTCTCTACTGATTTAGCAGGAGCAATGGATGGACCTTCGGTTTCAATTTTCTTTGTTTCAACTGTCTCAATCGCTTCAGGGTTTGCATCATCTTTTTTATAGAGACCAAACTGCGGATCAAAACAATAATCACCCATCTCCTGGCATTGAAGAGCAGCAGTGGGAGCACGATATACATATTGGGGGCGATTCAGAAGTTCATTCAAGAGAGCAACTTTGGCATTAGAAATGAACCACACCTCAATCTCTTTTGGTGCGGCAATAGCAGCGAAGCTAATTAAGAACAGCGCTACAAATCTAATCAAAACTTCACATCCCTCTGTCTTACATATCTGATGATCACGTCACCGAGATCAACGATCATATCTCTGTCATTACCATCGAGATTTAAAAAATCATTCAGGTAAGCACGCTGCCGGTTAGAAAGAGTTTCAAGCTTCTCGCGCATTGAAATATCTGTTCTTGTTTGCGTGACGGTACTTTCACCGAATGGCATTTGTTGTTTCTTGCCACCAACGTTGATCGTCGCCGTTGTTTTCTTCATATCGGGCTGAGGCCTTTCAGTCTCAGCTGATTGCTGATCGGAAGGTTTCTGATCTTTATAAAATTGCACGAGACGTTTGAATGTCTCGGTAGACTCTTCTTCTACTCCATCGATGATTTCGTGCAGTGGAATGCCAAGAGTTGCAATGATGTTTGCAACTAATTGCTCATCCACGTTACTTGTTTTCAAATTGAGAAAACGAGACATGGTTGAGATCCCAACATTCATCATCTCTGATAGATCTTTCTGAGTGAGCCCTCCCCGTAACTGCATATACTTACGGACGACAGCGAGGAAGTTTTCAAGAAAGTCTGGTGTAAAGCGGATCATGGTCCACCCCCTTGAATTCCTTATCGGAATGCAAAAAAGTTTCTTGATGCAATTTCTTTGCTTGACGCAAAATGTCAAAATGGTGTATTATTGCAGTCAGGAACTGCTTAATCGGAGAGCAACCATGTTCACACAAACAATTGAAAAGACTCAATTAGATTCATCAGAAAGCTACCAGCTCATCAAGGACGAGCGCCTAGCTTCGGTCGTAATCTCCTCCCAAATCCTGGCTGGCTCACGCATCCTACTGAGCACCTACCAGCAAGTGGTTTTCTCCGATTGCGTTTTCTATGCATGCGATTTTCAAGGGGTTACGTTTGAAAATTGCATATTCGAGAATTGCAGCTTCGAATTTACACACATTAAGAAGTGCAAATTCAAGAATTGTAGCTTTTCGAATTGCAACTGGACTGCTTCAAGCTCAAGAACTTCTATTTATGAGGACTGCCAACTCGATAATCAGCATACAGACGTACTCATGGTGGGACAGAACACAGTGACGTTCACACGTGAGGATCAATTTACAACTGACATTTATATTGAACTGGCTTCAGTGGCCTGATCTATTAACAAGGAGACAATTTTGAATCTGAGTTTTTACGGCCTAACACTCATGATTAACTTATTCGGTTTAGCGGTCCTGATACAGGCCTACGGGATTTAGCTAATAATGCGTTCGAGAGATTCCTACCCAAAGACCCTCAGGAGTTCGCGACTTCTGGGGGTTTTTATTTTAAAGACCGAGGTTGTGTTTTAAGAAGCTTTGCACGTCCTGGAGTTTTGCCGAACCGATCTTAAAATCAAGATGAAGCTCTTTTATAACTTCACCCTTACCCGAAAGATAAATGATTCTATTAAAAGTTTCCTTACTGAGCTCAACCATATTCTGAAGACTAAGATTTTTTTCGATTTGAAGATCTGGTACTTTTCCATGCTTACTTTTTCCATCTGTCACAAGGACAAGGTCATCATTCACTATTTGAACGGAACCTGCAAAAAAAGCGAAGAAATCACGGTCGATCGTCTTTGAAACTTTATTCTTATTAACGTCATAAAATTCAACGCGTGAGCGTTTGTCACGACCGGTATTAACGAAATAAACAATTTCATGGGAGTTAACTGATTGAGCGTCATGAAAAATTCCAACAGTCAGCTTTTCGTAATGAGTGATTTTATTGAAATCTTTTGAAAGAACATAGACGCCTCTTCCATACGTATTAAATGTAAGAAGTATTGAACCTTTCTGAGCAAAACCAGGCATATCTTGAGCAATCTCGTAGCTGGCTGCCAAATGTGAATATTCGTGAGTGAAGTTGAGATTCTGATCCCATGACGTTTTATAAGGCTCAAAAGAATGTTTGCCTGAAACAAAGTTCTTTTTAATTTCATCGAAATGTTCATAGAAAGAATACTTCTTTTGAATTCTGCCGTGTAAATCAATCAGAAATATTTCGTCGTACCTGATGTTTTCTTTTACCACAGATGAATTAATCAGAAGCTTGTTTTCATGAGTGAGATGTATTCCATGATGTACATGAAGAGGAAGTGTCCAAATGACAGAAAGGTTCTTATCAAACTTTTGAAGTAATTTTTCCACCGGATTGTACGAAACAAGTGAACCATCCGGGAAGTAGACGCAATTTGTTCCCGGAAAACTCTTGATAATTTTTCCGTCCTGATTATGAATAGAACAACCAAGGATGAGTGAAAGAGATTTTTTTGTAGGAGTGTTATGAGAACAGCCAATGATCATAAAGAAAACGACAAGAAGGTTAATCATGGACATGTAAACTTATCCTTGTAATCAGGTTTTGATTTGATTGGGGAATACTGGCGGATGTCGTAAAAATTTTTGTCGCAAACGAGTAGTTCGATATTCACCCAGTGTGTATTATTTTCAACAAGACAGTCATGAATAACGTGTTCTTCGCCTGAAACCGGCAACTGTAATAAGGCAGTGAGAGTACTTTTATTAGATTTTAAAAGATCAGACGAAAGATTGCTTTGGCAACTCTGAGCATTTGCTGTTCCAAAGTATGGCTCAATCATCACTTCAAATTTTCTCAGTATAAGGAGCCTACGTTCCATTGCATAGGTTCGTGCTTTCTGGTGATCAGAAAATTCCATTTTCATGACAGTGCCATTCTTGAAGTTGATAAGTCGGTTATTATCAATATTTTTGAGACTAGTGCAGGCATTGAATGATGTTAGAATGAGGGCTACAAGAAATAATTTTTCCATACTTTTATCATAGGTCCGACCGAGGTTTTATGAAACTTATTTTCCTTTTCGTGTTGATATCATTAGCAGCATTCGCCAAGGATGAATCCGTGATGAACGGGATATCATTCAAAAAATATGCAGGCTTTGAGAAGAAATGGAAGCTCGTGACCGTTCGTTATCGGAATGATAACCGCGAAATGAGATTCGTTTATGCCAATCCTATTGCATGGAATGCTATGACGAAGAAGATGAAGGTGTATCCAAATGGATCAGTATTCGCCAAAGTTGCTTATCTGGCGCAACCGGATCCAGCCTTTGAAAGCTCTCTCGCTCCGTCAGAGGGTAGAAGATTTCAATTCATGGTGAAGGATTCAAAAAAATACAAACAGCATAATGACTGGGGATATGCCCTCTTCAACAGCTACGGTGAAGTCAACCCGGAGCCGATCGAACAACAAATAAATGCTTGCGCTGCCTGCCACAACGTTGTCCCCGATCGAGATTATGTGTTTTCTTATACTTTCAATCAGGTTCCAAGTAAGCATCTCAACATTTTTAAGTATGACTATAGGTCAATTGCGAAAGCTGATCTTCCTGCATCGGTTTCTGCCCATATGCAGACAAATGCAAAAGAAGCTCTGCAGATAATAAGCCCTCTCACCAAAGATGTTTTTCAGGGCACCCTGGATGAACTGAAGCCTTCTCTTGCGCGACTTTCAGTAAATAAGAAAATGCCTGTTCTATTCATGAGTGATGACAAAGCAAAGTTCACTCTGATTTATCCGGAAGATCTTTCTGTTGAATGTGACGATGAAGGTGTTAAGGGATTATTTGTTGTAAGTATCAATTCCATGATGAATGGATCAACAAACAAAGTTCACTTCTGTCAGAGCTTTCACTAATTTAGTTCTGAATAACTTTAGTATTTGAAGATGGAGTGAACTCAAAATTCCCAGGAGGGAATGAAGCATCTTCTTTCAAATCAAGAAGTTTGATTGTGCTCTTAGAGTTACGGCCACGATTTAAAGTGATGCTGTCGAAGTCTTTAAGTTCTTTAACGGCCTTTGCATCCCCACTTGCATGAAGAGTCACGCCTTCAACTCCCATTTCTTTCTGGATTGTTTTTACGAAAGTGAGAACAACGGAGTTCTTTTCGTACTTCGTAGTGAAAAGTTTTGAATTCTCTATACCGTTCTTTACAGAATCAAGAAACTTGATGAGAGGAAGATTAGCTGATTTCTGAATTGTAACTTGATCTTTCTCGCCCTTCACAAATGCTGGCTGATAGAACCATGTCTTCTTGGGATTAACTACGAACAGAGATTTTTCAGGCTGAGTCACTTCGAATTTTAAGTGCCCTGGAAACTTGTAATCAACTTTGCCGTACGTCTTCTTCTCTTTTCCAGTCACTGATTTCACAGTCTCTTCAAAATTAGCAGAGAAAGAATTCGGAACGAATGCTTTTGCGAACGAAAGTGTCGGAAGAAGTATAAGAAGTGCGAAGAGTTTCATATTAGTCCCAATAAAAAAGGGGAAAGCTTCCTCTTTCTGAAGTTGCTTTTCCCCTGTCCACAAACCTTTAATGGAGTTGCACTGAGACGGCTTTAGAGACGCCCGGCTCCTGCATGGTCACACCGTAAAGTGTGTCATTCAGTTCCATGGTTTTCTTATTATGTGTAATCAAAATAAATTGTGATTCAGAACTCATCTCACGAAGAAGTTCATTGAATCGACCAACGTTCGCATCATCAAGTGGAGCATCAACCTCATCCAGTAGACAGAATGGAGATGGCTTCACGAGGAAGATTGAGAAAATAAGTGATACGGCAGTCATTGCTTTCTCACCACCTGACATAAGAGTGATCGAAGTCATCTTCTTACCAGGAGGTTTAGCAATAATGTCGATACCGCAGTCGATTGAATCAAGGTCACCCGTTACTTCAAGTCTCGCCTCACCACCACCGAAGATGATTGGGAATACTTTCGAGAAACGCTCGTTAACTTCAGTGAATGCTTCTTTGAAGCGCTCTTTAGACTTCTCATCAATGTGAGCAATCGCAGTCTGAAGATCTACAAGTGAACGCTTAAGTTCTTCTTCCTGAGATTTAAGGAAGTCATAACGAAGCTTCTGACGGTCATAATCCTCAATCGCAGCCCAGTTAATTTCGCCAAGGCGGTTGAAATCAGATTTGTATTCTTTGAACTTCTCTTTCGCCTCTTTGATCTGGCCAGGGAAGCGTTTTTCAAATTCGTATTCAAGAGCTTCGATAGTCTTAGGACCATCTTCTGTTTCCATCATGTACATCGCAGAGATGTCTTTAAGACCTTCGATCTTGTCCGACGTGATCTCAAGATGCTTCATCAATGTTGAACGAAGATCGATTTTGTAGCGTTCGAAGATATCTTTCGTAAGAAGTTCTTCTTCAGTGATGATCTGAGTTGTCTTAACTTCAAGCTCAACGTTCTCTTTTTCAATCTTGTTGATACGAGAGTTGATTTCTTTAAGTTCAGTCTCTTTTTCCTGCATAGACATGAGGACTTGAGCAATCTGATCTTTAAGAAGGTTAAGGAATGTTTCTTTCTCAGAAAGAGTCTCTGCCATGTCACGGTTAGAAGCTTCAACTGATTCAGCTTCAACCTGAGCATTCTCGATCTCAGTCTGGTAAGTTTCTAGAAGCTCCATGTTTGTCTGTTGCTTCTCACGGTATCTATCTATCTGAGAGTTCACGTCTTCAATCTGAGATTTAAGAGATGAAAGCTGCTGCTGGTAGCTTTGAGCTTTAACTTTAAGCTCCATCATTTCGTCACGCTCGTTTTCGAAACTGATCTTCAATTCCTGGTAACGTGATTCAATGTCAGCAACATCAGAAGAGAGTTCTTTAACAGAAGACTCGAATTCTTCTTTAGCATTGATAAGTTTTTCGTCAGATTCAAGAAGATCAAAACGAGACTTAGATGTCTCAGTCTTTCTGTTCTGAAGAATCTGAAGGCGGCCAGAGTTTGAAGACTGGTTCGCTTCCTTAGATTCAAGAGCTGCTTTCGTAGCTGCGTGAATCGTGTTGATTTCGTTGAACTCTTTAGTCTTGTCCTCAAGAACAGTTTTCTTTTCAGAAAGTGTTGTCTCAAGTTGCATAATCGTTGTTTCAAGAACAGCGAGTTCAGCTTGTTTTGTCTCTAGTTCCTCACCCATCTCCTGAATAAGGTTGTTACGCTGAACAATACCTTGTGCTTCAGAAGCTGTGTCAGCTCGAACTCCGTAGACTACAGAGTTACCGACTTTCTTGATGAGAACTTTTCCATCCTTAGAAACTAATCCTTTAAACTGGATCTCAGGGTTGATCTTTGAAGCCAGTTCCGTAGTTAAGTTCTCGACAACGAAGAATCCGTTAAGGATCTTCGAAAGCTTGTTTTCATATTCCGGGTTATTGATGCGAACGATATCAACAAGTGCCTTCATGCCAGAGCAACCTTGAGTCTCAAGGCGTCCGATAGACTCCTGAGAGATTGTTGCGTCTTGCGGCCATAGCACGTCAACAGTTGCATTGAAGTCAGTCATGAGTTGACCGAAAACTTCCTTGCCTTGAGTTGAGAGAACAACATCCAGAGACTCTCCAATAAGCTGTTCTACTGCTACTGCGTATTCAGGATCACACTCAATCAGCTTCCCTAGTACTTCAAGAGTACCGTCTGAGATTTTCTGAACGAGTTCAACTGCACCGGCACGACGGCCTTCTGCAGAGTTGTTGATTTCGATTAGTGAATTACGTTTTGATTCAAGCTGGATGACGTCGCGTGAAAGTTCACGGAAGCGTACGTCACTCGCTTTAAGATCTGATGTAAGTGTATCAACTTCTTCTCTGACTGCAGGAAGCTGGGCCTTAAGCTCTTCAACTTTTGCACCAGAAGACTTCACTGTCGCACGATCTTTCATAAGGTCGTCAGTGAAGTTTGAAGTTGTCTTCTCTAGCGTCTCGATTTCAGAAGTTAAATCCTGAAGAAGGCGTGAGTATTCTTCAAGCTTAGAAGAATTCTTGAACGCTTCATTATCAAGAGACTGAAGTTTTTCTTTGTTTGCGTTGAGTGTACGGCGTTTTTCGTTAAGCTCTTCTTCAAGGTCAAACATCTGAGATTTAAGAAGTTCAACTTTCTCTTCGAGAGTTGAGAAATCCATCTGCTCGTAGTTGTTTGCCTCAAGATCTTCAAGCTGTGCCTGAAGGGCTTCTAGGCGCTCAGTACGTTTTTCAATATCAACGTTCAGCTCTTCGTTTTCACGATTAGCACGGTCAATATGTTTTTCTTTTTCGATAAGTGATTTCTTGAGGTGCTTAACTCTTTCTTCAGCAGCTGCGAGTTGCTTAGAGTGATCGTTAAAATCATCCTGAGCAACATCGATCTTCTCCATCATGTCCATCTTCTGGATTTTTTCATCTTCAAGAAGAAGGTCGATCTGAGACTTGCGAAGAGTTAGATTCTCATGCTCAACAGCGCGAGATTCAAGCATCCCGCTCGCATTCGTGAAATCCTGAAGATAATCATGCATGCGGTGAGATTCAACAATGAGTTCATATTTCTTGATACGTTCACGAAGAGTTTTAGCTTTTTCAGCTTTCTCTGCTTGCTGCTCAAGTTTTTTTAGATTCTTGTAAATTTCGTTCTGAAGATCTTCAAGACGAGTAAGGTTTAACTGAGTCGCTTCGATCTTCTTAAGTGATTCACGCTTACGAAGCTTGAACTTTGTAATACCTGCAACTTCTTCGATCATCACTCGACGCTCTTCCGGCTTCTGCTGAACGAGCTTGTTGATTTCACCTTGTGCGATAATTGAGTAAGACTTCGCACCAGCACCAGTATCCATGAACACTTCGTGGATATCTTTCAGACGAGCTGGCTCGTTGTTAATTCTGTATTCAGTTTCACCGTTACGGTAAAGCTTACGAGTGAGGTGAATCTCAGCAGGTTTAGCTACGGTACCGTTGATGTGAATGTGTTTTCCGTTAACGTTATCAAGAACAAGCGTCACTTCAGCGAATGAAGCTGGAGTGTATTTTGAAGAACCAGCGAAGATAAGATCTTTCATCGCTGTACCACGAAGGTGCTTCGCTGATTGCTCACCCATTACCCAGAAGAGCGCATCTACGATATTCGATTTACCACAACCGTTTGGACCCACGATCCCTGTGATACCTTCGTCAAAAATAATGACTGTCTTGTCTTTGAAGGATTTAAATCCCTGAATGATGAGCCTGTTAAGCCTCATGTGCTGACCTCTCGCAAAGTGTTTGTGTGTATCAACAAACTGAATTAATCCTTCTGCCTCTTGCATCCGTCTTAATCAGATAAATTTGATGATGGGGTCATCATTGCAAAACTGTGAATGGCCTGTCTAGATTTTTCCCTCTTACTTTCCCTCGCAAAGGTGTCAATGACTCAACGCCTTCTCGATCCGGGGAATGGCATTTTTTATGCAAGGAAAGAATGAAGAGCAAACAAGGAGGACAAGATGTTCCCTGAATTTTTTAAAAACAAAATGCGTGAAGTAGGTAGTTTTATCAAGATTATGAGGGGGAAAGCTACTGGTGACGATCGAGTTCGTGCCCAGGGTGTAGACGATGCCCTTAATGCCATGAAAGACGAGAAAAAGGTCTATCAGAAAGAAAAAACTGAGGCATTGAATGGTGTTGATTCAGACGTAAATGCAAGATTTCGTCGGGAACATCCTCTGGATCCAAGTGACAAAGTGATCCGCGAGTCTGGTGGTCAGGATATTTCAGCTATCTAAACAAATGGGGCTCATTGCCCGATTCGATACTCGGCGATGAGCTTTTTATTGTTTGAAAGAAGCAGTCCGGTTTTGGTCATTGGATCGAGCATGCCATTAATAAATCCCTTATAAGAAAGATAGGAAGCTCCGAGAGAAAGTTGTTGGAGGATAACTCCAGCCTCGAGGAGCAACAAACGATAAGAGATATTTCGATATTTCTTCTCCAGAGCTTCAGTTGTTCCTACGATAAAAATTCTTATACATTCCGGCCGGGCGAGCTGGATTTCTAATCCAGTTTCCATCAAAAAATCAGCAAGTGGGTCATACGAATAAACTTTTCCAGTGGGCAAGACGAATTTGAGTTCAGCGGAATACAATTTACCCGCAGATGGATAAGCGAGACTATCTCCATGAGGGAAAAAAACCACTCTTAAAAAAGACTTCAACTCTTCAATAGAGAGAGGCGTTTTAAGATCGTAGGAGCTTTTCCTGTCTCTTAAAACTCGTTCGAACTCATTCTGAGATTCCAGCGACAATGAACCTTTCCACGGGACTGGAGCGATAAAATAAGGATCATTTAAAACATCGCTTGTCTCAGTCGAGAGATGAAAAGCTTCCGATAGCAGTTCCGGCATCGATTGATCAATGTTGTAAAAACCTGCAAACTTCAATATTGTTTTTGTAGTTTCCGGTAGATTGCCGTTTAGAAATAATGGAAACATTTCACATTTGATAACTAGTTTAGCTTTCGATTTTGCAGCAAAAACAGTCATCTTGTCTTTTTCACTGATAATAACCAGACCTTCTGAAAGTCTGACCTCATTTTCTGAATGATTACCTTTCAGAATTTCATGAACGAGAGAAAGTGTGAAGGATTCAAGCACAATCCCATCATCAATTTCTATCGCGAGCCAATCTGAAGAAAAAAGTTTTAGCAGAATTTTATCTAAAAACAATGGATCAGTTTTAACTATTCGATGACTGAGAAGAAGCTCATGGTCAAGATTAAAGGCATCTGGAATATGAAGAGTATAGTTTCCATCTGAGAAAGTGATGACTCCGTCTTTCTCGATAAAGGTGACGTGATTCTTCAGTAACCAGTTTTTAACCATGAATTATCCCACAAACAAAGGTTGCTTAAAGACCGGTTTAAGAAAGAGATATTTTTTCCTGACCGCCTGAGCGACAAGTAAATAGAATTTGTCCAAAAGAATATGATCGCCGGAAGTTGAACCTGTCGAAACTTTCCACGAAGAAAAGATATTTGAAAGTGCCATTTTACCATCAATTAGTGATAGTAGATTTTCCATTTCTGCTGATTCATTAATCACCCGACCACGGTTAAGGAAGACATCATCTACTTTATAGATTGAAGCCGCAAACATAGGCACAGTCGTCTCAAAATTATCCCAGACGTCATCGTTAAGATAAGTTTTGAATTGTTTCTGGGCAAGACAACCCCCGTGACATGAACCCGACAGAGCTTCAGGACAAGTTGGACAATCTTCCCAAGGAAAACTCAATGATCGCGCGATCATGGAATCCTTAACGAGATAATCACCGACTTGCCAGAGGTCACTAACCTGATCAATGGTGGGAGATGAGAGTTTATCCTTCAAAGGAAAACAGAAATGAATCTTTTTATCCGGAAAAATATCATAAACAGGATCGCAGTTTCCTTCAATACGACTTCCGATCGTCTGAATTTTTTCAAGTAACTCACGAGAAATCAGGCAGGGAGTTGGTCCATGGACCCCTTCCGTCCTGATGCCAAGATTATGAGCATCGAGAAGAAACTGTTCAAGGCGAATAGAATAACTTTTCTTGAAATCTTTCTGGACCGCAAATGTATTGGCCGGCTTTGGTGATGAGATAGGAGCTGCTAAAGACCATAGAAGATTTTTAACTCCCGTTTCCTGAGCAAGCTTCAAAATCCAGTCATATTTAAAATCAGGAGAATCAATATTTAACTGAAATGACTTTTGTTCAGTTTTCAGGTTGATCACATTATTCCTGATTCGAACCCACTGTTGGGGAGCAAGCTTATCAGGCGAATTTATATTCAAATGGAAAGAATATAGTGGACTCTCATGGGTGTTGAAAAAATCCAGTAACTCATCCGACCATAACGCATTAGATTTTAAAGAAAATCGCACGTTGTATTTTATGGCCGATTTCCAGAATTCTTTAAAGTGCGGATGTAGTGAAGGTTCACCGCCGAGAAGAGAAACATGATGCACATTACTCTTAACGAGAAATTCGACGACTTCAAAAAAAGTCCGTTCGCTCATATCCCCTGCTGCTGCCTTCTGTTCCTGATACATATAATCGTCAGCAAAACAGTAATCACACTTAAGGTTGCAAGTTGAATTTATGATGACATTGTACATGTGGTAGATTGTATCATGGTTAGTACAGGAGACCAAAATTTGCAGGAAATTCTGAGCTTATGCAATGAACACTCAAGTGTGCTGAGAGCGGTTTTCCTCACGGGAAGTCGGGTATTCAAACAGGAGTCTACGGAATCGGATTACGATCTCCTGTTTGTTTACAAGCAAAACACGGCCTTCGGAGAAATCAAGCTTCTTGCGATGAGGCTTTCCCAATTAACTTTGATGGTTGAGCCTTACTTTATCTCAACTGATGAATTAAATACTCCCCTGCATTTTAGCCATCCATTGTTTATCTCTGCTATGACCACTGCCGATCATGGGCGCCAGATCTGGGGTGATACCCTGAGTATTAACTGGAAACCTGATCGAAAAAGTATGTGCGACTGTCGGGTATGGTCAAGCTACCTCATCCTAAAAGTCATTGAAAAAGATATCTGGCCGGAAGAATTGATAAGAAAAAAATATTTCCCATTTCTTATCTGGGCCGCGCTTTCACTTGAGGATTCGATTCCAGAAAGTGAACTGGCTTCAGGTCAAAAAGTTTTAAAATTTTTGCCATTAATCTGGCCTGAAGGAGAAATATTACTTTCTAAGCTTTCTGATAAAGAATTTGATGTCGCTTTAAAAATGCTCGTTAAATTGATTAGTCCAAAAATTGAAAAATATTTGAAACTTAACAAAGTGGACCCTATTATTTTTAACTCCTGGCTGCCTTCTATGGCAAAAATGACGGGTCATCTTAACGAAGGACAACTTCCTGATTTCAATAGAGATTTTCTGATGTTCTTAGAAGGTGACCAAGAATAGTGGCAAGGCCTTCACAAAGCCTTTCGTGATTGGACTATTTTGTCTCTTATTTACATATCCTTGGGTCTTAATGGTATAATCTTTAAAAGAGAGAAAGATCATGTCTAAAGATCAAAATTCGAATGGTAAGAAGAAACAATATACAAAGCCTAAGGTCAAAGTTGTTAAGATCGAAGGCGTTGCTATTTATGCTCCACAGTCTTGTGGTGGTGGCGGTTGCGGCTACTGATTCCTTAGCTCATTCCGTTCCTACGGTAGTCATTGCACATGCCGGAGTTCATAATCCATTTTCAGTCACAGATCAAAATTGCGGCGCTCGAAGAAGATATCACGTTAATTATCCCTATATAGAAGGTACACAAGAATCAATCGCAAAAGCTTTTGAAGCTGGTGCTGACGTTGTAGAAATCGACTTTCGACTTACGAAAGATAATCAGATTGTTGTCTTTCACGATGAAGATGTCAGTTGCCGCACAAATGGAACGGGAAAGCTTCCCCATGACCTGACTATGGCGGACATGCGAAAGCTAGACGTTGCCTATCACATCAGTTCAGACAATGGACGTACCAATCCTCTTCGGGGTACTGGAGTTGGAAAAATCATGAGTCTTGGAGAAGTGTATAAGCACTTTCCTGGAAAAGTGATTATGTATAATCCTAAAGAAACCGATGTCGCAGCTTTTCACATCATTTTGAAAGAGCTACAGAAAGTTAAGCCTTTTCCTGGATTTTATTATTGGGGTAACGAAGGTGGATTTGAAATTTTAAATAATTCACTCGGAAAAGGTACATTCATTCCAGTGCCTCATCAGATCGCCTATTGTTTAGGTCCCCTTTTTCAAGGAATCTGGTTTGGATATTTTCCACCGGCATGTCGAAATCGCATACTCGATATTTCTCCTGAGTATTGGTCAATGCCTTATATGCCACTACTCATCAAGCTCGCCCATCAGGCAAATTCAAAAGTTGCATTATTCCGGGTAAATGATCGACGTTCATTCATGGGATTTGTGAACAAGGTGGATATTATTATCACGAGTGAAATCCTCCAGATTGGAAGCCGTTATTCACCACAGATCAATTAAAAGGGTGAGGCATGAGAAACACTGCCGCACCAAACTCCTTCGCCAATGTAGAATAAGCAGTCTGAACAGTGAGCTCTCTCACGGGTCCTACATAAAAATTCAAAAGTTCAGGATGATGAGCCTGGATAACATGAATTCCAGAGCTCTTAAACGGACTTGGGAGTTCGAGTTCTCTGTAAGTAAATAAATCTTTTAAAGCGGGACGACTTCTCTTTTCTTCACCTTGCAAAGGCCATGAAGATAAAGCATTTTGATATTCCGACGAGAATGCAAGTTGAGCATGATGAAGAATACTACGCTCTTCTGTTCTGTCGAATTCCTGAGGAGTCATCGATGGAAGATCTGATTTTTGAACATATTCAGAGAATGTAACTGAATCAAGATAGGTTTTATGAATGGCCTCTTCTAAAGTAGAATTCACGGCGAGTGTATAAACAGGCTTTTTATCATTTGAAATACAGAGAACACCCTTCAAAGACGAGTCCCGCAAAGGAAGTTCAAAAAAATGTGCTTCATTTTCATTTAAGATTTTCGGCAATTTTTGTTTCCAATGAAGAGCCCAAAGAAATGCGTCTCGCTCTAGAAGTTCTCTTCTTGCATTTTCTTTCGCTATCTCAATGTCAAAATGTGCAGCTAAGCCGTTCGAATGTTTTATTTTATGAGAATACATAGCCACTCTTTCCAGAGATTCAGCAATCGCAATTCCGGAAGAGATAACATGATCCTTTCCGATGGAATTCCCAGGAACTTCTTTTTCTCCGAATTTCATTGAGACGGAACTTAAATGGTAATCCTGAAGTTTCTGAATCTTCTGTTTTGAGTGAAGGAAACCTAGCTCTTCACGATGAGAGACTGCCCATAAAAAAAGATCATGAAGTTTGGTCATGCAGGTCCTTTCGTAATGACAAAACTTCCATAAACCATTGTTCTGATATTTGATTCTTTAAAAAACTTTACGGCATCATCGATACTTTCAAGGATTGGCTGGCCCATGATATTTAAGCTTGTATTAAGAAGTATAGGTAGACCTGTTCGTGCCTGAAAGCTTCTTAAAAGATCGTAGTAAATTGTATTTTGTTCACGCATTAGAGTCTGTATCCGGCTAGAACCATCAACGTGAGTGATACTCTTCAGTTTTCCCTTCCACTCATCTTTCACTTGAGGACTAAAAGTCATAAAGGGTGATTGATAGTCTGCTGCTACATCAAAGAAAGTCGAAACTTCTTCCTGAATTACCGTTGCACCGTAAGGTCTGAATGCTTCCCGGAATTTAATGGTATCGTTCAGTCTTTGTTTCATGTCGGGAGAATCGGGCCGGGCAAGAATACTTCTATGTCCTAACGCCCGAGGCCCGACTTCTGAGCGTCCCTGAATCCACGCAATGATTTCATGATTAGATAATTTCTCAGCGATGTATTCCGGAAGATTCGAAGGTCGAGTCACGGTATAATCAGAAAAAAGAGTTACGACTTTCAGCTCATTGGTGTGAGTGTCATGCAGTCTTGAGCCTAAAGCGGCGGTCATTTCAGAATAACTTGTCGGTCTAAATTTAAAGTCGTTTTTCTTAGCGGCCAAAGCAATAGCTCCCCCAAGTGCAATTCCTTCATCATTGGGAAACGGAGGAATAAAGACTTGAGAATAGAGTTTTTCTCTTACTATTCTTGCATTTAGAAGACAGTTGAGTGCACAACCACCAACCAAAATAAGATTATCTATCTCCGGAAAATGACATTTGTATTTTTTCAAAAGTTCGAGCATTTTCTCTTCGAAATAAGTCTGAATTGTAGCTCCAAGATCTGCTTTCTCATTGAATTCAATATGGGGCTGATTATCAAAATCTTTTTTACTCTTATAAGTCTTGAAAGGATTCTCAATTTTCTTTTGAAGATAGGTTACAGGATCGCTTATGTTTTCCGGGGTTCCGTAATGAGCAAGCCCCATCACTTTGCCGGCGGTAGTCCAGTCATCAAAGATCAGCCTTCCCGCAGTTTCAAAAAGAACGCCTAATCCCTGTGAAACGAGAATTTTATCAGAAGCTGTCGGAGTATACTTCATGAAAAATTTTTCAACAGCCGTCAGCTTTCCATCCTGAAGTAAATAAACCGATAGATATTCAAAATCATCTGAATCTGAACTTAATAAATGTTTCTCATCATGATCCTGAGGAAAATTCCTGACCTGATTTCCAGTTCCATCAGAAACGATCAGAAGTGCAGTGCTGAATGGACATTGAAAAAGAGCAGAATAGGCATGACACAAATGATGAGTGATGAAATTTAGCTTATCGTTAAATAGAGTACTGGCTTTATGAAATCCACGAAGTTCAATCAAATCCCTGTGATGTTCTCCCCAATCTTTTTCAAGTTGATAGGGATGAAATCTAAAACTATTCGTTGCCACATGATCAGGTTGCAAATCATTTTGAAGGTTGGCGTTTTCGCGATAAAGATGCCCAAGGCCGTGGTAGGGAAAATTGCCTTGATGCTTTACTTTGGTAATCCGTTCCGAAAGATAAATATTAACATCTGTAATGTGCTTATTATGCAATTCAAGATGACAGACTGATGAGTCGTGTCCGCCTATGTTGACACCAAGATAATTCATAGAATGATTATAATTCCATGCTAATATTATTGTTATGAGTATTTTGAAGGATTTTGAAATCAAGCTAGAGAATCTGGCCCACGACACTAAAGATTTCTGTCGTGTACTGAATGAGTCAACTGAACTCAATAAGGACTTTAGCTTACAGATCCCGAAGCTTCTCTCATCTATTGATCTTCCAGATCAGACATTCATGGGGCAGGAGTTCAGCCAATTTCCACTTACCATTCTGAGCAAGAATGGAATTAATCTGGATTTGTATCATTGGATCGGTGCCAACACATCCATTCACGATCATCACTTTCATGGAGCTTTCAAAGTCCTTCGCGGTAAATATGTTCAGCGTATTTATCATTTCGAAGCAACAGAGAAACCTATCCAAGGTCTTTCCATCGGAAAACTAGAAATCAAAGAAGAAAGAACACTTGTGGAAAATGAAGTTGTCGAAATCCATCCAGGTGATAAGTTTATTCATGAGACATGGCATCCTGAAGGCGAATGTGTCACAGCTTGCCTCAGGATTAAAAAAACGATCGGAGACCTACATTCATATATCTCACCGGGACTGAAGATAACTCATGAAATCCTGGATCTTAAAGTTAATAAGCAGCTCGATTGCATACACTATCTTTCATTGAATTTTCAGCAAAATGAAAAAGAAATAAAATCCCTACTTTCAGTGCTACCTGACAATGTCGTAATACGAATAGCCTTTTCAGTTGGCGTACCTAATTGGTGTCTTCAAAAAATGGTTATGGAATCAGCATATAAAACACTGGCTGAAAGATACGGATCTGAGGCTTGGCATCAACATATCAGGACAGCGCTGCTTCACAGAAAACTTTCCTATTAACTCTGACAATGTCCCCGGGATACTGCTTTTCGTTTTTCCGGATTCTTCATATGACCCTGTTTTTTCCAATCTGAAGCATTACCTGGCCACTCCCATCTTTGGCCTTTATGTTTGAAACTAACTTTTACTCCATCTTTCAGTAAAAAGTATAAATATCTTGGAGGTAGATACAGTGGAGTCTTTTTATCCCATTGTTGTAAATCTACTCTCGTGGGAACTGGCACAAAGATTCCTTCGGCAATAACAGGCTCCTCTACGATTTGCACCCAATCATCGGGAGAGATTTCATCTCCTCTGTTTGGTAACCATGAATTAGAGAAGAATGGAGAGAGCTGCAAATTACTGAACATTGAAAAAACATTGTGCTGATTTCCTCCCCAATAGGGAGACATGCACCAGATGATCATTGCAACGACTAAAGGATATTCTCGTTTCCAAGGTACTGGTACGTTAGTCTGACTTAGCGTATCCAGAAGGAAAGGAAGGAACATACTTATTGTACAAACCGAAGCAAGATAAATTCTAGTGTCATCTTTCTGAGTAATCACAGAAATAATATACAGGCTAAGCCAGCCTGCAACCCACACCATGCGCTTAGTTGAAATCTCTCTGAATTGAGAGCTAATAACACCACTCCATGTTGCAATAGCAAATTCCCAAATACCAAAAAAACAGAACGGGGCCTGAATGATGTACATGAGAATCCAAGTGTATTTTCGGAATTTTGTAAACTGACTGAATCCGATAAGAAAATAGAGAAAAATGACAGTAGAAGGAATGACTACCCATGGAATGAAAGGTGAATTAATCCATGGATGGAAAAGCTTTACACAAGATTGTGTCGAATCAAAAAAGGAATCATTCAATTTATGAATGGCAGAGATGATAAAGATAGTACCGGGTACAAGATAATAGGCTCCGGGTTTAAATTGTTCATCCTTCGTAAAGCCATTCATAAGTAACCAATGAATATTCAGGAGGAAGATTGTACTTTCTGACATGGACACGTAAGGAAGGCGAAAAAAATAGAAAATAAGAACAAAGGATATCGCACTCAGTGTCCAGATTTTTTTCTTGGGAAAAATTAACGTTAAAAGGATGAGAGCTAGTTCAATCCACTTATATTGTCCGATTCTCGGGTTTGTGAATTGATAGCTCGCACTCATGAGAAGGATAACACTCCAGAATCGTGCAAATGATGAAAATGGTATCATCAGGTTTTCCTGATAATCATTTTTCGACGATTATCATCGAGGATGATTTCAAAATTATTGATGAAAGATGAATCAAATGATTTTAAGTTTAACTTTCGCAGATCCTTACTCAAAATTATTCTTTCTTCTGGTGCTAATTTTTTGCCAGTCACATATATACTAGAATGCTTTATATCAACTACTTTGATGGCCTTTCCATGCTCGAGATGAAAACCTAATAATGTGGTAGCTGTAGCAAGTAATCTCATTATTATTGCGATGGTCACTCCATCTGACAAAAACGAGCATTGCCATTTCAAATCCCGAAACATTCTTAGTGCAAAAAATTTCTGAAATTCATCACCATAGACACTGGAGATCAGTTTAAGATTCTTACCAACCTTAAAATTTCTTTTAAGGAAAGCGAAATAGTTCTCTGGTAGAAATATGCAAGAAGCAACAGCTCTCTCAACGTAAACGAAACCTCTTTCGTCATGATGAAGAACTCTCCAACTGAGCTCCACATCTTCGGCTCCACTTAGATTTTCCGCAAAAAACTCAACAGCATTTTTTCTATAAAGACAGGCAGCGGTATTGATCACCGGCAAAGGATATTCTGCAAGTTTCAATCCGTCGTAATGAACTTTTGATGAGAGTTCACGGAATTGAAAAAAATGACTTCCCGGCTTTAAACCAGTTGTCACAATCTTACCTTGCGCGGCAGCCCAGTTTCCTGAGATAAGGGCATCATGAAGAGTTTCAAGCCAATCTTCCTCTAGAATAGTATCCCCATCAACAAATGCAAGAGTACTTCCTTGAGCGTTTTTAATGCCAAGATTTCTTGCAAACGAAGCCCCCCTCAAAGGAGCTTTGATGACTCTTATATTTTTCAATGGCCAATAATATGCGTCATTAGTTTGAACGATGACTATTATTTCGAAGGAAAGTTTTGTTTTCTGATTGATAATAGATCGCAAAGTGCGATCCAGAGTCAGGTCTGAAAGTTGCGCTGGAACAATAAAACTCACATCCACAATGCTCATCCATCTATCTCTTAACAAAGTTATAACGAAGCAAAACTGCTACTGTTATGATATCATTATGCCATTAGTTTAAGGATTCTATGGATTTTTCACAGCATACACTTTCAAAACCCAGTTCGATTTTTTTCAAAAAGAAAGAAAACGGTACCATCGTTCTCGCTAATGCCGAAGAAGACGATTATTCAATTCTTGAGCTGGAAGGTATTTCCGGTGAAATTTGGGAAAAACTTGTTCCAGGCATCACTTATACTGAACTTCTGAGCTGGATGATCGATACCTATGACGGCGATCCTGTAGAAATTGAGAACGATCTTAAAGAATTTCTCGAGGACTTACTCGCTAAAAAATTTCTTCTAGCCACACTGTAGTAGTACAATTGTTGCTATATGGAACCCTTAATCATAAGAAACTTCTTCTCTCAGGATTTGATGGATTTACTAAGATTTCGAACAAACGAAATCAAAAATAATCCCAAGACGAGCGAAGATAGAAAAGTTTTTTTTCGAAAACAAGCCTACAATCCAGACGTTTTTAAGACTCTACATATCCTTATGCAAGATAGAGTCGCTAAATATTTTCCAGAACCAGTCAAACCTTCGTATGTTTTTCTTTCAATGTATGATGATGAAAGATCTATCTGTCCCCCTCACACTGACCGAGAACAATGTAAATACACGGTTGATGTATGTATTGATCAAATAACGCCCTGGCCTCTTTTTATCGACAACGAGCCATATGTGCTGATGCCAGGAGATGCCGTTATTTATTCGGGAACTGATCATCCACATTACAGAGAACAGATTTCAGCTGGAAACTTTTGCGATCTTGTATTTTTCCACTTTGTCCCTGAGTCCTATCAGGGATGGACAATGTAATTATCTCCTCGATCTATCCAAGTTAGCCCATACTTCATGTGTAAGATCTCTTAAAATATCAGCATGTCGATCTCCCATGCTTAGATAACTGCAGGCACTTTTAGGTTCAAGTGATAAAAATCTTGTGTAATTTTCTGGTGAGCTCACATAGAAACCCGTGAAACTTGAAACACCAGTACGAGTAGGCTCAAAGACATATGAAAGAAATGAAAGTCTTTTCAATAAAACGAGTACCACTGTCTTTCCTGCAATGATCATTACTTTATTGCGATCTTGCTTTCGGTATTTTTCATCAAGCCATTCTGCGTCCGGTAAAACATGATTTACGCTTTGAGAATCAAGCTTCTTCATCACTGACTTTATCTTCTTAAAATCCTCACAGTAAGGATTGACTCCGGCGACAGCTGGCATTTGAAAGAAAAAGAGAATTAAAAAAACTAATCTCATACTATTCCTCATCCGGTGCTAATATTTGTACTTTATCCTGATTCAAACATCTAATAGGACTATTGGCCTTGATGTAATTTTCCATGACTTCCCAATAGAAGAGACCAGTGTTTTTCTGATCGGGCATGACCTTCTTCGCTGCTTCTCCGATGGTGAGCTTAATGGCATGACCAACTTCTGAAGGAAACGAGATAGTATACTTTGCCTTGTTATCAATCTTCTTTCCTTTAACTCTAAGAGCGAAAGCATATTGTTTGCCTCCGAGGTAAGGAATGAAACCCGGAATTTTAAAGAGCTTGTAATTCACTCCATAAAAATTAATGCCGAATTGTTTAAGATTAATAATCCCTTTCAAGATTATTTTCAGAGCTTTTCCGTTAACCGTGATGGTTGAAATTTCCCAGCCTGGATCGCCGTAATTCCTGAAATGTGGGAAGTTATCAATCATGTCACCGAAAGTAATCTTACCTGGATCAAGAGACATACCTTCAAACTGCGAAAGATGAATCGCTAAATCAGCATTGGGCGCTTCCTGGCTCATTCGCGCCATATGCTCACCCCAACAGCTTTCTCCACTTGAAGAGATTCCATTGCGGTATCCAGAAAGAGGAATCAACGTCTCACCAATGACTTCATCCCATCTGCCACCAAAATATTGATTACGATCATCAGCGGCTTCCTGAACAAATGTCGCCATCTCTGAATCTTCATTTATCGGTGGAAGAATTTCGTGAAGCTTGTATCTCACAACTTCCATTGTGCCGTTATCTTTTACATCAATGAGAAGATCACCAACAACAAGACCATGCGCTCCTGCCTGGACGATAGGAACGAGTTTTCCCTTCTTATTTTTTTCATAACGTACTTCTTCCAGACGATCATGTGAGTGACCACCGACGATCAGATCGATCTCAGAAGATTTTTTGGCAAGCTCAACGTCTGAACTCTGACCAATATGAGTAAGAGCAATAACTAATTCCTTGCCGGCCTTTCTTGCGATGTCGGCCTGTTCAGCACCAACAGCGACAGCTGGTAGAATGAATCCCGGAAGAAGTGGGTATTGAAAATGTGCTTCAGCAGTTGAGAGACCAATGACCCTGATTTTTGTTCCAGCTCTTTCAACATCAGCGTATGGGTGAACAAGACCTTTAAGGTTCATTTCGGGAGTTGCGACAAGATTCGCAGACAAGAATTTCGTTTTGATATTGGCTTTTCTGATTTGATCACCGAGGATTTTTCCACCCAGCATGTGATCATGATTTCCGATAACGGAAATATCCGTGCCGAGCATTCCAAGGGCTTCAACAGAAGCAGAACCTTCTTTCGATAAAAAGAATGATGTTCCTTCTCCAAAGTCTCCTGCATCCAACTGAAGGACTTCAATACCTTTCGAAACTGAATCCGCTCGCATTTCTTCGATCTTAGTTTTTAATTTTGCGTATCCGCCTCTACCGTCTTTATAGCCCTTGAAATATGAGTGAAGATCATTCGTATGAATGATGTGAATGAGCTTCGCCTGAGCTGAAAAGGACGCAATGAGAGCACAGAAAACAATTAGGTTTTTCATCCTTTAAGAATAGAGGCATTTGGGAGATTGGTGGGGATGGAGAGAAGAGCTTACAGGGGTGTAAAAGGATTGATCAGCGACGCTTCCATTGAAGACCGTTCTTCACATAACCTTCTCTTGTAGCATTCTGCTGAGATAGCTCGATGCTTTTAAGATCGGCCGAAGTTACGTCCGCAAAGAACAGAAAATCTGATTCCTGGATTGAATATGTATCACCGGTCTCGAATTCACCCTCATATTCAGAATTCGGTTTGGGGTAAACTGTCCTGCCTTTGGCAAAAAGAGTTCCCATCGATTCATCAGACTTCAGGAAGTTCACAATCCAATATCCACGATAAGTGTTTCCACATTCATCGTTATAAAGATCAGACATGAAGACAGTGTTAGCTGTCGTCGCCATCACACAGAATCTATTTGTTGGATTAGGACGCATGCACGCAGGTGAATTTATGCTGAGTCGTCCATGATCGTAATGAGACCAGGCAGCGTATTGATATTCTTTTGTGTATTGCTGGGGGTGAGTAGGCCAGATAGAAGTTTTGTTACAACGGATCTGAACTTTGCGGATAGATTCGGGAGTTTCTTTGCGTGTGATAACGAAGTCAACGTTCTCATTCCAGCCAACAAGTAGATTTGCATCCGGGAATTCTGATGGATTAACAAGACCCAACCAGCCGGCAATGAAAAGTTCTGAGATCATTATTCTTCTTTTCTACACACCATTGATAGTTTTTTATTTTTAGCAACGCCACTTAG
>JBEIQF010000195.1:0-6415 GCA_040376635.1 Halobacteriovoraceae bacterium | reverse complement strand
GGCGGTTCAGTAAATTTCGATCATCCCGAAAGCCTTGATCTCAAGCTACTGGCAAAATGCCTGTCTGAATTAAAGAACGGCACCCATACAAAGATTCCTGTCTACGATTTTAAAACCCATTCACGCCAAAAAGAACACCTCCACATCGAAGCGACTAAAATTGTGATCGTGGACGGCATTCTCATTTTTCACCCGGACTATCTTCGTGAACAGTTCGATGAAATGATCTTTTTTGATACGCCGGAGGAACTTCGCTACTCACGTCGTCTTGAACGCGACGTAAACGAGCGTGGAAGGACTCCTGAAGGCGTTCGTGCCCAGTTCCTGAAGCAGGTTAAGCCCATGCATGATGAGTTCGTAGAACCCTCTAAGAACTTTGCTCATTGTGTAGTGAAGGACCTTGGCGACTATCATGAGCACTTTGATGCTTACCGCGAAAAGCTCCTGAAGCTTGCTACCTCGTCCCTGACATGAAAAAATAACTCCATTCTTAAATGGAGTTATTATGCTTAAGTTCCTCGTTCCACTTCTCATTTCAATCCCTACATTCGCTACAACGATCACACCCGTTTCTGGTGAATATAAATACCAGGATGCTCCTGAATTTCAGGCGATCATGGCAAACCTAAAAACGTTCGGAGCTTTCGCGCAGAAAGAAGCAACAGTTGTTGAATCTAAACCGGTTGAGAAACCGATGTCTCGCGGCCAGCAGATGGTTGAAGAGGCGAAAGCGAAGAACCGCGCTATCCTTGCTGAACGTAACAAGCAGGCAAAAGCAGAAGCTGAAACAAACTCAAATTTCTACGGGCGTGGCGCGACTGAGCTTGAAAAATGGAAAGCTGAAGAGAAGAAAACTCTCAATGAATGGAAAAAAGAATCCCGCGACACTTTAAATCAGTGGAAGCGTGAACAGTATATCTTCCTTGGTAAGATCAAAATCTACAAAGAGAATACGTTCAAGCTTCCTGTGAAAGAAGAAAAAATCATTGAGAAGAAAATTCCGGTTGATGCGATTCCAGATGTGCATATTGTTAATGGTGCTTTTAAAGTTCCGGTTCGTGATCAGTCAGCTCGTCCGACTTGTGTGGCCTTCGCTGGTATTCGTGCGATTGAAACAGTTCTCATCCAGAACAATATTGAAAATGATCTTTCGGAACAGTATCTATACTGGGCCGGAAAACCATCTTGCCAGAAAGCTCCTTGCTCAGAGAAAGGTTCATGGATCACTCAGAGTTATAAATATTCTAAATCTGCTCCTCAAATCGACATCCCACTTGAATCAAACTGTGCTTATAAAACGGAGAGTGTTGCTTCAAATGAAACTCAGATTCCACTTGCTCCGACTTGTAACGACGGTAAAACAAAAGTTGAGGCCTACTCAGAAGTCAGAACAATTGCTGAAGTGGTGGATCACTTGAAGCGTGATATCCCGGTTGTTGTTGCAGCTAAACTTTCTGAGAACTTTTACCAGAATAAAGGTCTCATCACTCTTTCGGACAGTCAGTCAACAGGAGCTAAACTTGATGGCCATGCCATGGGACACGCTTTCCTGGCAGTTGGTGTGATGGAGCTTCCTGAGAAATTAAAAGCAACAGAAGGAAACTTCTGCATTGTAGTGGCAAACTCATGGGGCAAAGGCTGGGGAACTGGTGGTTACTCATGTATGACTCAAAACTGGTTTGAAAAATTCCGTCAACCTTCACCGTTTATCGCGGTTACTAAGCTGAGTGTAAAATAATGCTGAATCAGATTCTTATCTTTATCGGAGCGAGTATTATTCTCGTTCCTATTTTTCACCGTCTCGGATTTGGTTCCGTTCTTGGTTATCTCATCGCAGGCATTTTTGTCGGTCCTTACGGGCTTCGACTCATTAAGGATCTTGAAAGTGTGATGCACTTTTCTGAATTCGGCGTGATCATGCTTCTCTTTGTGATTGGTCTTGAGATTCAGCCACGCAAACTCTGGTCCATGAGAAAAGACCTGATCGGCCTTGGGGGAGTACAAGTTGCTCTCTGTACGGTCCTCTTCACATGTATCGGTTTGTATTTCTCATTACCACTTGTCACTTCCATTGTGCTTGGATTTGGGATGAGTCTCTCATCGACGGCATTTGCCGTTCAGACTCTTCAATCTAAGAACACATTCAATACTGAGTTCGGTAAATCGAGTTTTTCGATTCTTCTTATGCAGGATCTTATCGCTATCCCTGCACTTGCCATTATTCCAAGTCTTGGGACAGCAAAATCTCAGTCTGGAAGCATGGAACTCTCGTGGCTCTTTCCGGTATTCCTGGTCGTGTTGGTTCTCATGAGTCGATATTTGCTTCAACCATTTTTCAGGTTTATCGCAAAGTCTCATCAGCGTGACATTTTTACGGCAACAGTTTTGTTTGTGGTCCTTGGTGTCGCGACCATCATGCTTAAAATCGGATTGTCAGCGGCACTTGGAACTTTCATTGCCGGTATGCTTCTTGCTGATTCAGAATATCGTCATGAACTTGAATCAAATATTGAACCGTTCAAGAGCATGCTCATGGGACTCTTCTTTATTTCCGTTGGTATGACGGTCAGTTTAGATATCATTGTCTCTAAACCATTTATGGTCTTCGGACTTGCGATTCTTTACCTTGGTATAAAATTTTCTGCCATTTATCTCACTGGCAGAATTTTCAAGATGAATCATTTCAATTCAAAACAAATGGGATTCACCATTGCACAGGGTGGAGAGTTTGCTTTTGTGATTTTTGGGATCGCCCTGTCGTTAGAGATAGCTGATCCGTACACGATCAAATTCCTCACAGCGATCATTACATTATCCATGGCCTTAAATCCGGTGATCACCATGGCCGATGAAAAATTCAGTCAGTTTAACAAATCTCCAGTGGTTGAGCCTAAATTTGATGAAATCAAAAACGAAGATCCAGAAGTTATCATTGCAGGTTTTGGCCGTTTCGGTCAGATGTTCGGAAGAATTCTTCGCGCCCAAAAAATCCCGTTCGTAGCGATTGATCGAGATGAAGAGCAGATTGAGCTACTTCGCAAATTTGGAAATAAAGTATATTTCGGAGATGTGATGAGGCTTGACCTCCTCGAGAGTGCAGGGATCGCTAAGACCAAGTATTTTGTCATGGCAATTGATGATGTTGAAACGTCAGTGAAAGCAGCGAAATTGATTCGTGAACGCTTTCCCCATGTAAAGATTTTTGCCCGTGCGAGAAATCGCGGTCACGTCTTTGACTTTTTTGATGTAGGAGTTGAAAGAGTTAAGCGTGAGACATTTGATGCCAGCATCTATTTCGTCAAAGATCTCTTGGTTGAAATGGGTAATCCTGTTGAAAAGGCCCAGAAGATCATTGAAAAATTCCAGTTGCACGATGAGATCATGTTAAGAGAGCAATATAAAGTCAGAGATGATGATAAGAAGTTTGTCAGTGTTTCTAAACAGGCCTCTGCACAACTTGCCCATGTTCTTGATGATGAAACAGATCATACCTACATTTCTTTTACTTCTTCTGAGAAATGAGAATGAGCTTAGAATCTGAAAATCTATCGTATGTCATTCTGGGAGAAGAACATTTTGACCATTACAAGATGCTTGAAATGGATCCTGATGTGATGAAGTATTACAAACGGCTCGCAAAGACTGACGAAGAAGCGCGAGTCCCGTACATGAAATACATCAATTACCGGGCAAGGTTTCCCGATATGGGTGCCTGGGCGGTATTTTCAAAAAATGAATTCATCGGATTAGCGGTTATCTGTCATATCGAAGCAAAACCTGAACATGAAAAAGTGGAATTTGGTTACAGACTCGCGAAAGAGCACTGGGGAAAAGGTCATGCCACAGAGATTGCGAATGCTCTTGTGAATTATGCCTTTAATGATTTAAAGCTTGATGCAATCTACGGCACCACTGATCCTGAGAATCATGTCTCTCAAAAAGTTCTTTTGAAAGCGGGGCTCACCGATATCGGATATGCCCCGTATTATAATGGCTGCCGATTCTTTAAACTTGCTCGCGACCAATGGAAATAAGTTCTTCCGGCTTCAGGATATGAAAGAACTTATCTTCTTCTACGATTAATCCCATTTCCTTGAACTCACTGATAAACCTGATCGCTGTTTCACTAGCTGTTCCAATGATGGAAGCGATTTCCTCACGTGATAATTGAACGCGGATTTTGATTTTTCCATCTTCAACTTCACTGTGATTCTTCGCCATGTAATCAAAGTATGAGGCAAGTCTTTCACGCACATTCTTACGAATGAGATCTTTGCACTTCTTCTGGGAATCTTTCAATTCCTTGCCCATCATAGAGAAGAGTGATTCAGCAAATTCTGAATCCTGTTCCATGAGGAGCTTTAGTTCAGTCGCATTGATGAAATCACATTCCGTGTCCTCAATGGCCTTGGCCGAATCCATGTGGATTTTCTCGCCCATAAAATGTCCGTAACCGAACATATCACCTGCTGTTGCAAGCTTCAGGATGATCTCTTTTCCAGTTCTGTCTCTGGTGTAAATTTTCACAGTCCCAGAACGGATAGAGTAAAGTCCCAATGATGGTGTGTTCTCATAATAAAGAATCTCACCCTTACGATACACTCTCTGAATTTTGTAATCTCTCATGTTTTCGTCTCCAGTTGTGAGCATACTCTTACTTGGACAACGGTTTGCCATATTAAAATTGTCTTTATTTTTTAGATAAAGTTATACTCGTAGCATATGAAAATTTTTAAAACACTCTACGTTCAAGTCTTATTAGGTATTTTTCTAGGTGTCATTCTTGGGCTGGTGCAACCAGAATACGGCGTTAAGATGAAAGTTCTTGGCGATTGTTTTATTGCTTTATTAAAAATGCTCATCGGGCCAATTATTTTCTCTACTGTCGTTCTCGGAATATCAAATTCCGGTGACATGAAAAAAGTAGGCAGAGTAGGTGGTAAATCACTTCTTTATTTTGAGACTGTCTCCAACATCGCTCTCGCTCTTGGATTGGTTGCTGTGAATGTCTTTAAGCCTGGTAAAGGGTTTAACGTTGACCCTGCCACTCTTGATGTCGGTCCAGTTGCTGAATTCACCAAGAAGGCACAGGAGCAATCCATGTGGGATTTTCTGATCAGTATCATTCCTAAAACATTCACTGACGCGTTTACGAGTAACGGTAATCTCCTTCAAATTCTTTTTCTTGCTGTGCTTGTTGGTTATGGTCTCACTCACGTAGGCCATGAAACAGGGAAACCGGTTCGTGATTTCTTTGAAAGTCTCTCGAAGATACTTTTCAGGATTGTTCATCTCCTGATGTTATTCGCACCCATTGGTGCCTTTGGTGCCATGGCGTTTACGATTGGTAAGTATGGCCTCGATTCTTTAGGTCCTCTTATGTCTCTCATGGGAACCTTTTATCTTACATGTATTATCTTTGTGGTTTGTATCCTCGGTCCCATCGCTAAATTCTGTGGGTTCAGTATTTTTAAATTCGTCCGTTACATTAAAGAGGAACTCTTCACAGTTCTCGGAACATCCTCATCTGAAAGTGTTCTTGTACCCATGATGGATAAACTCGAAAAACTTGGGTGCTCTAAATCCGTTGTTGGATTGGTTGTTCCCACTGGTTATTCGTTCAACCTTGATGGAACAAATATTTATATGACGATGGCAGCAGTGTTTATCGCTCAGGCGCTCAATATTGACCTGTCGATTGGTGAGCAACTTGGACTGTTATTTGTCGCTACCATTACTTCACAGGGAGCATCTGGAGTAACAGGTGCCGGATTTATCACTCTCGCTGCTACGCTTGCTGTCGTTCCCAGTGTTCCTGTTGCAGGACTTGCTTTGATCTTCGGAATTGATCGGTTTATGTCTGAAGCACGCGCTCTCACAAATACAATAGGTAACGGTGTCGCAGCAATTGTCATATCGCGATGGGAAAAAGAACTTGATGAAGAAAAGCTATCGAGAGAATTAAAGTAAGCTATAATCATCCGCATGCTAATCGTAAAAACAAACCTGAAATACAGTGAGATCCATGGCCTTGGTTGCTTCGCAGGCGAAGACATAAAAAAAGGTCAAACCGTCTGGCGCTTTGATGAAGGCATTGATCTCATCTTCAAGGAATCTGATCTCAAAAACTTTCCTGTCTCATTCGTAGAATTCCTGAAAATGTATGCCTACAGTCCTCTCGTCAACACTGAGAAGACTTACGTTCTCTGTGCTGATAATGCCCGTCATATGAATCATGATGAAAACCCAAACTTAGATGAAACTCCGGACGGATTAAACGTCGCCCTCCGTGACATCAAAGCAGGGGAAGAACTTACCTGTAACTATAATCAGTTTGATAAAGACGCCGCTTATAAGCTCGGGAAATCCTGATTAGGTTCCAGCATACTTGTGTGGGAGCAATGAGTCAGTATTT
>JBEIQF010000337.1:0-3602 GCA_040376635.1 Halobacteriovoraceae bacterium | reverse complement strand
TCAAAGTCTTCCGGAACTTCAGACATGGAAAGATAAGCATACTTCTTACCCTTGTGCTGAATGAGGCGATCAACAATAGCACCCGTCTTTCTGTAACTGAAAACCACTTCCGTCATGAAAGTTCTATCTGCCCTTTTTACTTTCACGGATACTTTCTGGTTATCTTCAAAATTAAACTCAAAAGAAGAGTCTACTTTCTCGCCGTTTAGTTCCAGAATCACATCATCAGATTTGATACCAGCAAGCTCGGCAGAACTATTCACGATTGAATTGATAACTACCAGCTGGTTATTGATCATCTCTGTTTCTACACCCATCGCTGGTTTAAGACGGATATGGTTCAGGCCATTGTATCTGAAAAGTGGGACCCATTGTTTGTGCGGATCATACGTCACAGCAAGTGATTCATTGAGTGAAAGAGCAACTTCATGCGGCTTTGGATTGGGATTAAGAGTACGAAGCTCCTGATAAAGTTCAACGAGAGAGTTCACAGTCTCCGGAGAGAAGTTTTGTTCAATTTCATTTAAGTGTTTTCTCTGAATGTCCTGGTAGCCGCGAAAATTCAACTCTTTCAGGAGAAGAGTACCAGATTCACGTAAAGTGACATCACTTCCGTTAACGACGAGGTCAAAACGAGGATTCTGGAAACGTGCAAAGACTTCAACAGCAGCAGCACAGCCCTTAAACCGGATGGCCTCACGACCGCAGTATTCTTTTGTAATCGTATTATCCAGGAATAATGGACGAAGATTCGTAGGCGCCCATTTGATTTCATCGAGAGTTGAGTTGGCAAAAGCTGAAACGCTTAAAAGTGACAAAGCAGAAAACAGAATCTTATTCATAAACAACCTCTTTGTAGTAGAGGCTTTTTACACGATTTTAAATTGGGGAGAGACAGTTTGAAGAAATTTTAGGGGGCCTCACACAATCCTGACAAAAGGACCGCTTCCTCCCCCCAAAATTCCGGAATCTATTCGAGTAAACCTACGAGATAAAGTGCATCGGCCTTAGCAAATTGATAGTTCTTCTTAATCTCAGCGAACCTTGTCTTCGCTTCAATCCATCTGACACTTGCCTGAAGTACGTCGGGTGAGTTTTTCACTCCCCTACTATATTCATTCAGGATGCCTTTTCTGTAATCAGACATGATCTTCACGTTTTCCTCGGCACTATGAATCAGTGTGTGGGCAAGATCAAGCTTACGAACAGCATCCTGCATTTCACGCTCAACCTGAAGTTCTCTCGAGCGCGCTTCACTTTCTTTAGCGCGTGCCAAAGACGCTCTCGCTGCAGACTCACGAATTCCTTCACCACCATCAAAGACGGGCATGCTGATCTTGAAACCAAAGGTCACATCATTTCTCTGGCCAGGGTTGGGATACTCACGCTCTTTCTGGGTCATTCTCAAGGCGTAGGAATAAAGATCAAAGCTTGGTGCCCACCAGCGCTTCGCCTTTTCCTGATCGAGTTTGGCCAGTTCACTTTCAAGAGCTGCTTTTTTTACAAAGAGTGAAGTCTTCGAATCAGTTTTCATTTTTTCATCATGATGGTGCTCAGGATGGGAATTGGAAAACTGCACTTCAACTACTTCTTGAGGATCTTTTCCCATGAGTGTCGCGATAAGGCGTCCCACCTGACCCAATTCAAAATTGAGGTTATCAAGTTCCTGCGACAACTCAAATTTCTGGTGTTTAAAATCCAGGTTGTCAGTTGTCGTGGCCAGACCCGCGTTGATTCTCTTCTGTGCATTTTTTAGATTCGTCTCATTGAGATCAATCGCATCTGTCAGGATCTGCTTGATCTCTGTCAGATAGGCATGATGAGAAATCGCCTTTCTTAATTCAGAGATAATTAACGATCTTGAAATGGAAGCATCAATCTGAGCAATAGCTGCACGCTTATTGCGAGAATCACTTTCCAATTGATCTTTCCCTGAATTGTAGAGATTGAGTTTTGCTTCAATTCCTCCATACGGCTGATTCACCCAGTAATAGGGACCTGTCGTGTAGCGCTCTCTTCCGTATGAGAGAGCAACCTTTGGAAGAAATGATCTCGTCAGTGATCCTTTAAGATCTTCCGCGGCTTCCATGCGGGCCTTTACAGTCCTGAAGTCCGGATTGTCAGTATATATACTTTCTAAGCTTGATTCAGTGACGACTGCTGCCGTCACCTGAAAAGTCAGAAGTATGAACAATAGTCCTTTCATAAAACCTCTAGTCTAGATTAGAAAACCCAACAAACAGCTCTTTCTTTTCTTTCCCGAAGAAGAAATCGATGTTGAAAGGCTTGTGTTCTACTTTCGGAAGATCACCAGTGTAGTGATTACCTGACTTCTTCATCTTAAAGTCACCAAAGTAAGTAAACTTACCTTTCTTTTTCACTTCAAGCTTCGCTACAATTTCTTCAGAGAAACCAGTGAGATCCTGAAGCTCCATCTTCGTATTAAACACGTAGATGCTAAGCTTTCCGGATTCAGTGCGAACGAGTTCCGCCTTATAAAGTGTCGTCGCTTTTTCTCCCATGCCTTCCTGCTTACGATCAATAACCGGAGAAGTGATTCCTCCGAATTTTCCACCTTCAGCAACAGAACCGTGACCGCCCTCGTGAGCGAAAACATTGAGACTTAATACAAGTAGTGCAATAAATAATTTCATAATTCCTCCGTTTTATTTCTTTCAAATTTAGATATGGTTTTTTGAGATGCTTTTTCACCGAACAAATAAAACACTGCAGGTGTAACAAGAAGATCAAGGAGCGTTGATGTAATCAACCCACCCACAATCACGACAGCAACAGGATGAAGGATTTCTTTCCCTGGCTCACCTTTCGCAAACAACAAAGGAGTCAGAGCAAGGATCGCCGTGAGGGCCGTCATCAGAACCGGAACAAGTCTTTCAATCGTTCCTCGGATAATCATCGCTCTTCCAAATTTCTCACCTTCTTCCTGAATCAGGTGAAGGTAGTGAGAAATCATCATGATCCCGTTTCGGGAAGCAATCCCGCAAAGAGTAACGAACGCAATCAGTGAAGCGATTGAAAAAGATTTATCCGTTAAGTAAATAGCGGCAACACTTCCAATCAAAGCAAGTGGAATATTCAGCATGATCTGCATTGTGAGAACGGAAGAATTGAAATGGAAAAAGAGGATCAGGAATACGACAAGGACTGAGATCACTCCCAACCAGATCATCTGTTTTGAAGATTCAACCTGACTTTCAAACTGCCCACCTACATCCATGTGATAACCTGCAGGCCATTCAATTTCTTTTGAAGCCTTCTGGATCGTCGTGATGAGTTCGTTGAGATCCACGCCCTCAGAGTTTGCTGAGACAACCAGACGGCGTTGGAGGCCTTCACGGTTAATCATGTTGGGACCACTGCCTTTGTAGACGTTCGCGAGTTCTTTCACTTTCACGAGATCTCCTGTTGGGAGAAGCATGACATTGATATTTTCAATGGTCTCGGGATTTGATCGAGAAGATTCATCGAGGCGAAGGAAAATGTCGTGAATCTTCTGACCTTCAATCACTTGACCAACCCGATATCCGTTAAGAAGTGCTTCCATATTGCCGGCAAGAGTTCCCGCACTCATCCGTGCGCGT
>JBEIQF010000488.1:0-1930 GCA_040376635.1 Halobacteriovoraceae bacterium | reverse complement strand
ATGGAATGAGCACCATAGGAAACAAGCTTTCCACAGGCAGCGAGATGATTATAACTCTCTTTTAATGTTTCAGCGCCATTGGCATCGAAACACAGGTCAACTCCCTTCGGTGCATATTCTTCAACTTTCTTCCAGAGATCTTCTTTTGATTTATCAATGACAAAATTGCAACCAAGCTCTTTTGTGCTCGCTACTTTATGAGAAGAGCCTACAACTCCGATGGACGTGATGCCGTAGATCTTACAGAGTTGAACCAGTGAACTTCCGACTCCACCTGCAGCCGAATGAATGAGTGCAGTCATGCCTGGTCTTACTACAACGTTCTGAAAGAGAGCGTGATACGCCGTCATCATTACAGCTGGAAAACCAGCAGCTTCCTCGAAGCCCATCTTCTGAGGTAAATGATAGAGTTGATTTTCGGGAACTTTAACTTCAGAGGCATAGGCATTGAATAATGAAACACCGATGACTTTATCTCCAAGTTTAAAATTTTTAACATCAGGCCCGATTGATTTAACAATTCCTGAGAACTCAAAACCGGGAGTGATGGGCCAGCCCACCATCTGCTTAGCAGATTCGTAGAGTCCCCAACGGATGACAATGTCAGCGTAGTTAATACCAGTGGCCTTAACATCGATTACGACTTCATTTGCTGAAGCTGACAGATCCTGACATTCTTCAAGTTTAAGTTGCTTATAATCACCAGCTTTATGGATAACAATTTTTCTCATGAAGTTATGATATCTTTTTCGCACCGGGCCCTGATATGATTTTTTTAGAAAAGGATAAATCTTATGATCAAAACTCTCGTCGCTTCCCTATTCGCCATCACTTCTTTTAGTTCTTTTGCTCATGAAACGACTCTTCAGTGTAAGGCGACTTACAATCTAGATACTGTACTTGAGACACAGGTGACTCTTGGCCATGGTGAAGTGAATAAAGCGTTCGGAGAATTTCAGGGTTTTCAATTCTTTCTCAGTGATAAAGGTAACAGCACGATTGAACTTCAATCACTCAATAGCTACGAGCCTTCAAGAAGCTACGCTACAGCGAAAATCAATGAAGTTGGGACTTTCGTAGAGCTTTCAATCTGGACTCGTGATTTTATTCTTGAAATTCGTTGTACGAAATAATCCTGTTTAGGGATTACCTGATAAATGTGAAAGATGCTCAAGTCCGACACCAAGAGTGATCAATTGAGACAATTTGGTTTCAAAGTCAGCTTCTAGTTTCTTAGTGGCGGTTACATCCTGAATCACAAGAACCGCTCCAGTAGAATTCCCGGTAAAATCTCTGAGCGGAGACGCCGAAACGATGACATGAACAATTGAACCATCAAGACAAATAATATCCAGATTCTGATTATGGACTGAATGTCCGTCTATCGCCTTCCAGAGCGGTCCTTCATGATCTTTTAACAAATGACCTTTGCCATCCCACCAGGAAAGAATTTCTCCATATGCATCTGCATCCAGGCTTTGTTTGGTGTGGAGAATTTTTGAGATCGCCTCATTTGTAAGAATGATGTTTCCTTCACGGTCAGCAATAAGAATTCCCACAGTGAGACCTTCAAAAATGGAAGATAATTTACGACCGGCCTGAATAAGCTCTTCTGTATCAGAAATTCTTTTTTCTCGTTCAACGAGTAGATTAGCTTTCTGTCGATAGGACGAATACAGCTTTACTTTCATTTTCAGAATATCTGGATCGAAAGGCTTGCTGAAATAATCAATGGCACCGGCCTCGTATCCTTTTTTGATAAAAGGATCTTCGTTATAAACTGCCGTGATGAAAATGATAGGAATATCTTCACAACCAGAAAGCTTTTTAATTTTGGATGCCGTTTCAAAACCGTCCATCTCAGGCATCTGAACATCAAGAAGGACGAGGGCTATATCATGCTGTGTTGTGAGAATATGAAGAGCTTCTT
>JBEIQF010000375.1:0-3151 GCA_040376635.1 Halobacteriovoraceae bacterium | reverse complement strand
TAGCTTGAGTAACAAATCTGTCATCGTATGAAAGGCCAATCAATTTAACATAAGTGCGTGTTGAAATATCAATTATCGAATCAGAAGTACAAAGTCTCAAATTACAGCCGTTCATAACTGAAATTGCTTCGCGACGTACACCGTTTGTAATTGTGTTCCAAACATCGTTAGCTCTTACTGCATAAGATCCGTTAAAACTTACTCCTACTACTGTCACGATACGATTATTGTGAACAACTGATTCACCTTGATTAATCATGCGACGAGCATCGTAACCAGTTTGTGGACCTGGATTATAGGGGCCCGGATACTGTGGACCTGGATTATATGGGCCCGGATTTTGGGGACCTGGGTTTTGAGGACCTGGATTGGTATCTTCATAACGTTTACAATCGTAAACGCCTCTCATGCGTAGATCGTTAATGCGAATACGACACTGTTTCATTGCTTCTTGGCAGTCAAAAGCTCTGATTGTTTCGATTGTGCGTCCACGGTTATCAACCATGTCTGCTTCACATGAATAGCGAGCAAAAGCTGAAGTCGCTGTAAGAGTCAAAGCTGCTACAGCAAGAATCATTTTTTTCATATCTGTTCTCCTGGGGGGTTTTTTGTCGAGGCCCTTATAACACGCCGACCCAAAACCCATAATCCCCTTTGAATTTCTTACATATAGATTGGCATCCTCCTTGCTCTATTAATCAGTACAACAGGTTCCTTTCCCGAGACGAAGATAGGATTTTCAACGGGTTAGGTGACTTAGAGGGGATTTTTAGATGTTTAAGTTTTCGACATTATCTCAAAAGTATCCAGCTTTTAGACAGTTCACGACTGTCGGCCTGGTACTTTTCGCAGGATTGGCTCAGGGGCAGGTTACCCCAGCCGCGTACGTAAATCGTGCTCCGGCAAGCTACATTCCGGATGATGATGTGATCGTAAAACCGGTCGATAACGAGCTTTCTTTTTACCAGCAATACGTCGCTTCTGATGAAAGTAAGGACGTGGTGAATTCACGAAACCAGATCAAGGTTTGGAACGATAATCAGCAATTCGCAGATCAGTACGGAATGGATTCATCTCTAGCGGGATCTCCGTTCTATGTTCCTACACAGGAAGAGAAGCTCGAGTATTTCAAGAGCAAGTACATGCGATACATGCAGAGAAGAGGTTCGAAGCCTTTCCAGGATATGCCAAAAAACTGGTACAACGATTACAGAGCATCGAACGAAGTAGATACGATCGATGAGATGGAAGCACGTTTTAAGAAAACAACGAATAAAACTTCGTCTGGTAAAACTCTTCCGGGAGCTTTCCAGCAGAAAGAGGTTTCGTTGTGGAAAAAGACAAAATTTATTTTCCAACCAAGAGTGGAGCAGGGTCTTGTGATCGTAGGTATCAATAGCCCGATCGCTTATGCTCGAGCTTGGGTGGGTGTGAACGGTAAAGCTGAATTCAACGTTCAGCAATCGTACGAAAAGACAGGAACTCGTTTCATGGTGAACTACTATGCCGATACAGGAAAATACTTTACCTCTGTGGACCAGAGATTGGTTGAGAGTCTGTATGCGCGCGTCACAAGAAATATCAATCCGGAAACGGAAGTGAATGATAATACGTTAATGTTGCTCTACGCAAAACAGTTCTAAAACACCCTTTTCTGTAGCCGATAAATGCCTCTCCGAGTACACTAGGGCCACTTAAATTTCACCCTAGAATTGGAGTTAGCATGAGTCTCTTTGAGTCTCCATTTTTCCAAGATGCGTTCTCGCAACTTGAATCCGCTGGTACAACAATGAAGATGGATCCAAACGTTCTTGAGCGTTTGAAGTATCCTAAGCGCGCTTTACAGGTTTCTGTTCCTGTTCGTCTTGATGACGGTACAGTTAAAGTGTTTGAAGGCTACCGCGTTCAGCACAATATGACTCTTGGCCCAGGTAAGGGTGGGGTTCGTTATCACCCACACGTTTCTCTTTCTGAGACAGCGGCTCTCGCAATGCTAATGACATTCAAGTGTGCTCTCGTTGGTCTACCACTTGGTGGTGCTAAGGGTGGTATCAAAGTAGATCCTTCAGATTTGTCACGTGCTGAGCTTCAGGCGCTTACTCGTCGTTATACAACAGAAATTGCTATGATCATTGGCCCTGAGAAAGACGTTCCAGCTCCGGATATCGGAACTGACGGTCAGACAATGGCATGGATGATGGATACATATTCACAGCTTAACGGCTATTCAATTCCTGGAGTTGTAACTGGTAAGCCAATCGCTATCGGTGGTTCTCTTGGTCGTGCGGAATCAACAGGTAAAGGTGTTGTATTCTGTATTAACTTTGCTTACGAAAAACTTAATAAACAAGTTGGCGCAAATACAACTGTTGCTATCCACGGTTTCGGTAAAGTGGGTATGCCAGCAGCTCACGATCTACACGCTCAAGGCGCTAAGATCGTAGCAATCTCTGACGTATCAGGTGCGATCTACAACAAGAACGGCTTGAATATTCCTCAGTGTATTGATTGGGTTCGTAACAGAAAACTCCTTCGCGAAATGCCAGGTGCTGAGCATATTTCAAACGAAGAGCTTCTAGAGCTTGATGTTGATATTCTTATCCCGGCTGCAATCGACGGTGTTGTAACAAAAGACAACGCTCACAGAGTAAAAGCTAAACTAATCGCTGAAGGTGCCAACGGTCCGTTGACTCACGAAGCGGTTGATATCATCACTGAAAAAGGTGCACTCATTATCCCGGATATTCTTTGTAATGCCGGTGGTGTGATCGTGTCTTACTTCGAGTGGGTACAGGGTCTTCAGATGTTCTTCTGGGATCTTGAGACAGTTAACAAGAAACTTCACGACATTATGAAACTTGCTTTCGATAAAGTTTGGAAGAATGCTGACGTTTACAAGGTAAACATGAAGCAAGCTGCTTTCATCACGTCTCTCCAGCGCATTGAAGGCGCAATGAGACTTCGTGGAATGTGGCCGGGTTAATAGATACTTAAAGCAAAGCCCTCTATCTAATTTTTGGATAGAGGGCTTTTTTTATTTGATCTGTTCTTATCGTCTCCAAGGGTCTATTTTCCGTTCAATTAATTTTCGGAGACCCTTATGAAATTCGCTCTTCTTCTAACTCTATTCATTACAACTAACGTTTTCGCT
>JBEIQF010000494.1:0-1817 GCA_040376635.1 Halobacteriovoraceae bacterium | reverse complement strand
TGGGGTCACACTCATCCCTACAACGTCGAAAAAATAAAATCCATCATCAACATCCTGGAGAAATCATATGTCCATTAAAGCTGGAGTCATCGGAAGTGGTCTTGGAGGTCTTGCCGCCGCTATCAGACTTCAAAGTGCGGGCTACGAGACTACGATTTTTGAGAAACGAAATCTTCCCGGTGGAAGGGCCTATGTTTACAAGGACAATGGTTTTACGTTCGATGCAGGACCAACTGTCATCACAGCACCCCATTGCCTGGAAGAACTGTTTGAGCTCACGGGACGAAAGCTCTCGGACTATGTAGAACTCATGCCAGTGGAACCTTTCTACAGGCTTATGTGGGAAGACGGATTTGTTTTTGATTACGGCTCAAGTGTAGAAGAAACGCTTGATCAGATCGGTAAAAAAGCTCCAAGGGATGTTCAAGGTTATAAGGATTTTCTGAATTACTCCCGCGATGTCTTCAACGAAGGATATACAAAACTCGTTCACGTCCCATTCCTTAACTGGTGGAGCATGATCCGGGTGAGTCCTCAGCTCGCGAGACTCTCCGCTCACAAGAGTGTGTACTCACAAGTGAGCAAGTTCATCAAAGACCCTCACCTTCGTCAGGCATTTAGCTTTCACTCACTTCTTGTAGGAGGAAATCCATTTGATACATCGTCGATCTACACGCTGATTCATTTTCTGGAACGTAAATGGGGAGTGTATTTCCCGAAAGGCGGCACAGGTGCTCTCGTTCAGGGTTTAGTAAAACTCTTTGAAGAACTTGGCGGGAAGATTATCTACAATGCTGAAGTTGAACGAATTGAAGAATACAACCAGAGTGTGAAATCGATTCATTTGAAAAATGGAACGATCTTTCCTGTTGATATTGTCGTGAGTAATGCCGACGTCATGCATACCTATAAGAATCTTCTGAAAGACTCTGTTGCTGCGTCTTCGCAAAGAAAGAGACTTGAGAAGATGAAGTACAGCATGTCCCTCTTCCTCATTTATTTCGGGACAAAAAAACAATACCCGGAAATGGCCCACCATACTGTTCTCTTTGGGCCGCGATACAAAGACCTCTTAAAAGACATTTTCCATAACGGACGACTCGCTGACGATTTCTCCCTCTACCTTCACGCTCCGACGAGATCAGATCCGGATCTCGCTCCTCCGGGTTGCGAAGCCTTCTATGTTCTCGCTCCGGTACCCAATCTCTCGAAAAGTGAAATTGACTGGGACAAAGAAGGTCCAGTGTATGCAGAAAAAATTCTGAACTATCTGGATGAAAGATATCTTCCGGGGCTGAAAGAAAATCTAGTGACTCAAAGAATTTTCACGCCAAGGGATTTTGAAACAGAACTTAATGCTCATCAGGGCTCAGCGTTCTCGCTTGAACCGATTCTCACGCAGAGTGCGTTCTTCAGAACAAGGAACCGCGACGTTAACCTTAAAGGTCTCTACTTCGTTGGCGCCGGCACTCATCCGGGCGCAGGAGTTCCAGGAGTCGTGAATTCAGCGAAAGCTACATTTGGTCTGATTCAGGAGGACTTCTCGTATGTCTGAAGCTGAAACTGTTATCAGAAATGGATCTCACACCTTTGCCCTGGCCGGAAAATTCTTTCCGAAGAACGAATGGATGGCGGCTTGCCAGATTTATCACTGGTGCCGCTACTGTGATGACGTAACTGATAATGGCGATAGAGATGTTCAATCACTGAAACATGAAACAAATAAAGTTCTCGTCGCAAAACAAAGATCAATTCTTCCTGCCTTCAACTCTCTTCAGGAAGTTTTCCAGAAATATCAGATTCCAAAAATCTACGCT
>JBEIQF010000343.1:0-3564 GCA_040376635.1 Halobacteriovoraceae bacterium | reverse complement strand
TTCATTAAATCGATTCGTGGTTCTGATCCGGATGCGGCCCTGCTTTATCTTGCGATCATGCTGGATGGTGGAGAAGATCCGGAGTTTATCGCGAGACGCCTGATGATTCTTGCGAGCGAAGACGTAGGTCTAGCTAACTCTCAGGCCTTACAGGTGACGGCGAACGCTCACTATGTGGTAAAACACATTGGGATGCCTGAAGCGCGCATTACGCTTGCTCACGCAACAACGTTCATGGCACTTTCTCCGAAATCAAACTCTGCTTACAAAGCTGTTGATGCCGCTCTCGCGTTTGTAAAAGAAAATCCTACAATTGAAGTTCCAGGCCATCTTTCAAATGTGTCACCAGAGAAGAAGAACTACAAATACCCGCACTCTTATCCGGGCAACTGGACTGAGCAACGCTATCTTCCACACGAAGCTAATCAAAGCTTTTACAAACCATTATCAAATGGTTCTGAAAAGGCCCTTAATGAAAGTCATCAAAACATGACTAAGAAAAAAGGTTATTAAGCTCACGGGGAAAACTTCCTCATTAAGAAATTTCGTTCAAGCTATTTTCCAACTCTTATAATTGGTTCGGTTCTTGCTACTCAAAGATGATTAGCGAGGAGGTCCTTATGGAAGAAGAATCAGTTTACGATCCAGGGAAAGGCGAAAGACATTCAACTCAAATAATCAGTTTATTTGTGGGAGTCATCTTATTTGTTCTCGGATTGAGCGGTATTCTTTTCTCAGGTTTTGCTGGTCTACATTTGAGTGCACCGTACAGTACGATTATTGCTATCTCGGGCGCACTACTCTTTTATTCTGGTTACAAAAATAAAAGTCGTGAGGCTTTTATCTGCTGTCTGACATTCACTGTTTTCTTTGGTCTGCACGCCATTGCAGGATGGGTATTAGGTGAACCGGGTGTACCAAGAGTTGGTTTTGATAAACCCGATCCGAAGTGGTTATCCATCATTCCTAATATTCATGAGCTTGGAAGAAATGATCACATTTTCAACACAGTTCTTTCACTGGTGCTTCTTGGGGGAACTATTGATTGGTTCAGAAGAAACACTGAAAAAGGTCATCGTACAGAAAGTGTAGCAAGAGAGTATAAAGGATTCAGAGAGGATCACAAACGGAAAACGAGCGTTCAAACGAATCGTCCAATCAGACAATAAATAGAAGGGCCCGTTCAGGGCCCTCTATTTTTCTATCGGAATCAACATCACAAATTTTGTATGAGGTGATTGAGAATCATAAAAAAGTGATCCTTCATTTTTTGTAAGAATATTTTTTGAAATACTCAACCCAAGACCAGTGCCTTTATTGGAACTTTTTGTTGTGTAAAAAGGCTTCATCATATTTTCTGCAATGTAGGATGGGATTCCCTTCCCCGAATCCGTGACTGAGACCTGAAGGTATTGTCCCTTACAATCAATATCAATCTTGATCCATTTTTCATCAAGTTCAGAAACTGCATCGAGGGAATTGTTAATCAGGTTGATAAGTACCTGCTGCATCTGAATAACATGTCCTCTCGCCTCGAGATGAGAGTCTCCATTGATAAAAACCTGAACATTCGACTTCTTGATTTTATCCGATGCCATAATGAGCACTTCTTCCAGGATCTTTGAGAAAAGAAAAATCTCAGTTGGTTCTTTATCCTCATCCTTGGACAGGTCTTTCAGGTTTTGAACCATCTTCGCCATCTTCCTGATCAGGTTATCATTGATAGTGTAATGCTCTTCAAATTCAGGAGATAGAAATTTTTCTTTCATCACCAGCAAATTCAGAGATAAAGATTGAAGAGGATTATTAATTTCATGAGCGATGCCTGCAGACATTTCACCGAGGGCAATCAGATTGGATGCTTTCATCAAGTCCTTCTGACGTTGTTCAAGATTCTTCTGAGCACGCTCTAACTGCAGTCTTCCAATGGTAAAAACTGTCAGTACATAAGACATGACAAAAATAATCGCAATCATACGGTCTTCATCAGGAACAACAATTTGATCCATCAAAAATCCATGCCCGACAATTTGTTGAAAAATTAACACGCTACATGTGATGGCCGTTAACACAGTTGCCTTCAACTGCTCTTGATGAGTGAATGTAATAAACGGCATGGCGATACTGATGAAGTAATAATATTCATAACCAGAATATGTACCCGCAGCATCTGCTGTAATAAAGATCTCAAACAATCCAACCTGGTGAATGAGAATGCGGGCAAAATCAAATTTTTTGTATTTAAAGAGAAAGGTTCCAAAAAGAGTCAGACAAAAACATGTAAGATGAATCCAGGCCGCCGGATAGAGCGAATAATGAAGCGAGTAAACAAAATAGAACCCCATGGCGACTAGCGACCAATAAGCATCAGCAACTGATATTCTGATCGCTAACTTCTTGTCCTCAGAAAGTCCCTCATCAATGCCAAGAGAAATGGCATTGAGAAAAATCTGCTTCATCTTTTTCATGCTAATAGATTATCGAATTAAATAGTTAAAGAAAGCTTAATCTGAAGGAACTGGACAAGAAAAAAGGCCCGTTTCCGGGCCCTAAATTTAGAATTTTACAAAAACCTGAGCAAGGAAAGTATGGATTTTAATCTTTTCAAAAACATCACTAATCCCATGCTGGTAGCTGACGTCTACATCGATTTTATCATTACCTTTAATTGAAGCACCAAGAGTGGCGTTATGAACAATCTGCTTATTATAGCCTACTGAACATGAATCCACGTCTCCACCGCCATTACAATAAGCATTGATATTGTAATCAAGAACGTAACCACCAAAAGCTGAAACCCATTCATTAAACTGATACTGAAGATTAAGAGGAATAGCAGCAGAAATAAGTCTCGCTGTAACGTCACCTTCAAATCCAGAATCTTCAAATGAATACTTTGCAGATTTCTCCTGAAGGTAAGCGCCAGTTCTCAAAGAAAGCTGTTCATTAATCGGGGCCAAAACTCTTACACCTACGTTAATTCCTGCTGAGAGCTCTTCTTTAATACCAGATTCAAGATCTTCATCTGTTTCAACTTTGTTGAAAGTCAGACCGCCACCGACGGCAAATTTTGGATCAAGAGCAAACGCTGAAGAAAAATTAAGAATGATAGCGAGTACGAGTAAAATACGCATGAGTTCTCCGTTAGAATTAGTAATTCTTAAATGAGAACATGGAGATAATTTTTTTGCAATGATGGAGATATAAAAAAGGCCCTCATTTAGAGGGCCTTAATAATTAGATAAGATTTTCTGGATTCATTGTCTCAAGGTGATGTTTCACGCTTGCAAGGAACTTCGAGCCCATTTCCCCATCGATCAGACGGTGATCGTACGTGTGTGTACCGTACATCATAGAACGGATCGCGATTGCATCGTCTTCCATTACCATCACGCGCTTCTTGATCACACCTGTACAGAAGATACCAACTTGCGGCTGAAGGATAACCGGAGTCGCGATAAGCGTTCCGAATGAGCCGTTGTTAGTGAACGTGTATGTACCACCTGAAAGGTCATCCATCGTAAGTTTCTTCGTCTTAGCTTTGTTAGCAAGGATATCAAGCTG